>JBKPNB010000001.1:0-6921 GCA_046732395.1 Actinomycetota bacterium
CACCGAGGTCGCCGTCGTCGACGCCCGCGACGAGCTCGCCGGCGAGGTCCGCGGCACCCTGCTCGAGGACCTCCAGCGGGGCCGCGGCGACGGCGACGACGTCGTCCGGCGCGCGGCGCGGCTCGGTTGCGACCTCGGGCGGGGGGCGATCGCCCTCGTCGCCGAGGTCCGCTCGGCCCGGCCCCATCACGCGGCGGCGCTGATCTCGGGCGAGTACGAGGGGGCGATCGCCCAGCCGCTGACGCGAGACGGCGACGGGTTGGCGGCGCCGGCGCGGATTTACGCGATCCTGCCGGCCCGCGGGGCCGACGACGCGCCGGAGCGCACCGCATCCGCGGCGCGCGCTCTCGTCGGCCGCCTTCGCGCCCATGGGCCGGCGGCGTTCTCCTCGTTCTACGCCAATCCCGCCGACCTCGGCCGGGCGGTCGCCGAAGCCGAGCTGATGCTCGAGGTGATCGCGGTCGACGAGCGGATCGCCGGGCAGCTCGCCGACGGCATCGGCGACGGCGTCTTCCGGCTCCTGTTCCGGGCGATGGCCAGCGACCCCGACGAGGTGCGCCGGTTCTACGCCGACACGGTCGAACCCCTCGTCGAGCACGACCGCGAGTACCGCACCGATCTCCTCGGCACGTTGGAGTCCTACCTGGCGAACGACTGCAACATGAACGCCACCGCGCGCGCCGTCTACGCACACCGCCATACGGTCGCCCACCGGCTGGCGCGGATCCGCGAGCTGACCGAGCTCGATCCGGCGCTCGGCGACGACCGCGAGCGCCTCGGCCTGGGCATCAAGGCCTACCGGATTCTCGAGCCGACGCTTCCGAGGTAGGGATCGACGATGACCGACGCGACCGCATACCACGTCGAGATCCGCCGCTCGTTCCACCGGGCGTGGGCCTTCAACCTCAGCGAGGAACTCCTTCGCGAGGCGATCGTGGCGCGCTGGCTGGACGGGCGAGCGATCGACCTCGGCGGCCGCGAGTGGGAGCCGCGCGAGAGCAGCCTGCGGATCATCGCCGGGCCCAGCCTCGCGGCGCCCGACCTCGCCCACGGCCAGGGCTGGAACTCGGCCCAGCGAGGCGGCGAGGAGGTGACGCGCCGGGTGCTCGCCGGCGCCATCCCCCAGCCCCGCGAGGTGGTGGTCGCGGAGAGCTCCGGCGCCCGGGTTGTGCTGGAGGCGACCCAAGGCCTGACCCCGGATTTCCTCCTCGAGGCCGCGGAGGAGCTGCGCTCGCTGGCGGCGAGGGTCCGCGCCGGCTCCTGATCAGACGGCGGCGACCGCTTCGGTGGCGAAGTCGACCGGGGCGCCGCGCGGGACCGCCAGCACCGGCGCGGTCGCGGTCTCGATTACGTACTCGGCGACCGCGCTCAGCTCGAGGCGCCCGGCCGGAGTGCCCTCGCGGGAGCCGACGACCAGGAGGTCGACCCGCTCCCTGTCGGGATCGCCGACCCGGGCCCCGAGGGCGCGGGCCAGCGACTCCGCGGTCTCCTCGGCCGCGCCGTCGCCGTCGCCGTCGCCGACGACGCCGATCGTGGCCACCCGCACCGCCGGGTGCGAGCGCATGTCGGCGGGGGCGATCGCGACCGCGGTCTCGCCGCCGCTCAAAAGCCGCTGGGCCGAAGTGCCCGGAGTGACGGCGCCGGGCGCGGTCCGGTACTCCGAGCCGAAGACGACGACGTCGGCCGCCTCGCGCTCGGCGAGCCGCTGGAGTCCCTCTCCGGTCGAGGCGTGGACGACAACATGGCGCGGCGTGTCGGGGGCGCCGATCGCCTCGGCGCCGTGCGCGAGCAGCTCCTCGGCGCGTCGCTGCTCGAGCGCCTCCCGGGAGGTCTCGTGCTCACGGACGTGGCGGACGTAGGCGAGCGAGAGCTCGGCGCCGCCGACCGCCAGCAGCCGGCCGAGGGCGAGCGCGTCGCGGTCGTTGTCGGTGTCGTCGTAGGAGACGATGATTCTCGGGCTCATCGGGGGGCACCTCTCGGGGTCGCGATTCCGTCGCTCAATTCGCCGCCATGCTGGCATCCACCTGCAATCAGGACAAGTAATCCTGCTGATCGTCTAAATTAGCGACGCTAATGTTGAACGTTGGCCGCCTCAGGGTCCTGCGCGAGGTCGCCGCGCGGGGGTCGTTCTCCGAGGCCGCCGACGCCCTCTCCTACACCCAGTCCGCGGTCTCCCAGGCGATCGCCACCCTCGAGGCCGAGCTCGGCGTCCGGGTCCTCGAGCGCGACCGCCCCGCGGTGCGCCCAACGCCGGCCGGGGCGGCGCTCGTCGACCGCGCCGACGCGATCCTCGCCCAGCTCGACGCCGCCGAGGAGGAGGTGGCCGCGATCGCCGGGGCCCGCGGTGGGCGGCTGCGGATGGCGTCGTTCCCGACCGTCGGTGCGACGCTGATGCCGGTGGCGATCGCGACCCTCAGCGCCTCCCACCCCGACGTCGAGCTCAGCCTCGCGGAGGGCGAGCCCGAGGAGATCGTGCCCCGCCTTCGTGCCGGCGAGTTCGACCTCGTCCTGCTGTTCGAGTTTCGCGGCGTGAGCGAGAGGCTCGGGGCCGGGATGCGGCGCTTCGACCTGCTCGAGGATCCGATGCGCCTGGCGCTTCCGAGCGGCCATCCGCTCGCCGCCCGGGAGCGGATCGGACTCGGCGAGCTGAGCGGCGAGGCGTGGGTCCAGACCTCGACCGCCAGCCCCTGCGCCCGCCACGTGGTCCGCTCCTGCCACGCCGCCGGCTTCGAGCCCAACGTCGCCTTCGAGAGCGACGACTACCAGACCGTCCAGGGGCTGGTCGCCGCCGGCGTCGGCGTCGCGCTGATTCCCGAGCTCGCGCTCACGAGCGTCCGCGAGGACATCGCGATCCGCGCCGTCCACCCCCGCGCGCCCGTGCGCCGGGTGCTGGCCGCGACGCCGCGCGGGGCGGCGATGATGCCGGCGGTGGCGACGATGCTCGACATCCTCCGTAGCGCGGCGAGGCGCTACGAGGGGGCCCGCTCGGACTAGTGTCGCGTCCGCCCGCTACGCGGGCTTCAGCAGGCCCGCGTCCCGGCAGCTCGCCTCGATCGAGCGCGAGCCGGGGTCGGAGCGGCCGACGTGCCGCGCGCACTCGCGCTTCGCCCGATCGCCGCAGAGATTGAGCTCCGTGGCCCCCATTACGCCGGGAACCATCGCGCGGATGCAGCCGGCGGCGGGCGGGGGTCGGGAGTTGCCGGCGGTGACGACGATCAGGACGATGACGGCGATCGCAATCACGGCGAAGCCGACGAGCCCCACCGCGCGCTCGCGCGGCGTGAGCTGGCGCAGGGGGGTGTTCGACCGCCGCCACTGTCCCTCGAGAGGCACTGTTCGGCGAGGGTAGCTCGCCGGCTCGTCGCTCCCGTGCCGCGCTCGCGGGGCCACCCGCGCCCCTCAGGCGTGGATTCGACACCCTGGCGAACCGCCGGGGCCGATCTTTGGACCCGTGTATGAGGTCGCCGGCCGCCGATCCCGGCACCCTTGCCGCAACTGCCCTGGGCAGTCCGGGCCCCGTCGCGGGCGATCCCGCTCGGAGCCGCCGGCGCCGCCCGTGATCGGAAAGGAATTCATGTGCACTGGTTGAGCCCTGGTGACAACTCCTGGCAGATGACGGCGGCGACGCTGGTCGGCCTGATGAGTGTCCCCGGACTCGTCGTCCTCTACGGGGGCGTCATGCAGAAGCGGTGGTCGGTGAACTCGATGATGATGGCCTTCATCGCGTTCGCGCTGGTGCTGGTGGTCTGGGTGGGCTACGGCTTCAAGATGGGCTTCGGGGCGCCGATTCACATCCTCGGTGCCAGCGGCGGCAGCTTCTTCGGCAACTTCCTCGGCAAGCCCGGTCCGATCCTCGACAGCTCCTCCCTACTCCATCAGGGGACGGTCCCCCTCCTCGGTAGCGCCGGCAAGCTCGCGTTCCCGCAGTCGACGCTCGCCTACTTCCAGTTCGTGTTCGCGGCGATCACGCCGATCCTGATGCTTGGGTCGGTGCTGGGGCGGATCAACTTCAAGGCCTGGATCCCGTTCGTGATCCTCTGGGCCAGCCTCATCTACACGGTCAACGCCTTCCTGATCTGGGGCGGCGGGTACTTCGCCCAGCAGGGAGCGCTCGACTTCTCCGGCGGCTACGTCATCCACCTCGCCGCCGGCGTCTCGGGGTTCGTCGCCGCCGCGGTGGTCGGGCCGCGCCTCCAGCGCGACCGCGAGGTCGACGCCCCGAACAACCTGGCGATGGTCGCCGTCGGCGCCGGCCTGCTGTGGCTCGGCTGGAACGGCTTCAACGGCGGCGACCCGTACCTGGCCAACGCCGACGCCTCGGCGGCGGTGCTGAACACGAACCTCTGCACGGCGGTCGCGTTCCTGGTCTGGGTGGGGTGGGACTACGCGACCGGCCGCAAGCCGAGCCTGATCGGTTCGGTCAACGGGATGATCACCGGGCTGGTGGCGATCACCCCCGCTGCCGGGTTCGTCAACGGCTGGGGCGCGATCGCGATCGGCGCGATCGGCGCCTCGATCGTCTACCTGGCGTTGAACTACCTGAGCCGGATGGCGCCGTTCCGCAACGTCGACGACACGCTCGGCGTCGTCTACACGCACGGGTTCGCGGGCGTGACGGGGGGCCTGTTGACCGGCATCTTCGCCAACTCGGCGATGGTCACCGCGTTCGGCGCGTCGGCCTCGGGGCTGGTATCGGGCGGCGGCTTCGCGCTCCTCAAGTGGCAGCTTTTGACCGCGCTGTGGGTGATCGGCTTCTGCGCCGTCGGGACCTACGTCCTGCTCCGCCTGGTGAAGCTGTTCGTCCCGCTGCGGATGACCGAGAAGGACATGGAGGAGGGCGATCTGGCGGTCCACGGTCACGAGGTCTACCCCTCGGACGTGCCCTCGCTTGCCTTCCCCTCCGGGCTGCCGGCGGCCCGTCCCGAGCCCCAGCCCGAGCCGGTGCCCGAGCCGAGCGGTTAGCGGCGGCGCGGCCGAGCGCCTGCATCGGTGGACTCAGAATCCCGGCGGATTCGGGAGGGTCTTGAGGGCGATCTGGAACATCACCGTCGCGGCCAGGATCAGGAGGATCCCGAACACCACGAGCCATCTCGTCCGCACCAGGTGCCCGTAGCCGCCGACCACGAAGCCGATGATCAGCAACACCAGATATGGCGCGGTGGTGTCCGGGAGGAACGAGGCCGCCACCAAGGGCGGAATTATCATGGGCCGGGTGCCCGAGCCTCCCAGTTCCGTCGAAGCGGTCAGAAGCTCGCTCGGCGACGCCGGCTACCTCGCCGGCGAGTCGGCGGCGCTCGTTTCGTTCCTCGCCGAGCGCCTCGGCAAGCCGGTGCTGGTCGAGGGCCCGGCGGGCGTCGGCAAGACCGAGCTGGCGAAGGCGCTCTCGCGGGCGAGCGGACGCCGGCTGGTGCGGCTCCAGTGCTACGAGGGCCTCGACGAGGCGAAGGCCCTGTACGAGTGGAACTACCGCAAGCAGCTGCTGCGGATCCAGGCCGAATCGGCCGCCCACGAGTCCGCCGGCTGGGAGCAGGCGCGCGGCGACATCTTCTCGGAGGAGTTCCTGCTCGCCCGGCCGCTGCTGGAGGCGATCTCCGCGCCGCACCCGGTCGTCCTGCTGATCGACGAGATCGACAAGACCGACCAGGAGTTCGAGGCGATGCTGCTCGAGGTCCTCTCCGACTTTCAGATCTCGATTCCCGAGCTCGGGGTGATCACCGCCGCCACCCGCCCCGTCGTGGTGCTCACTTCGAACAACACGCGGGAGCTCACCGAGGCGCTGAAGCGTCGCTGCCTGTATCTGTGGCTCGACTACCCCGAGGTCGAGCGCGAGGTCGAGATCGTCCGCCTCCACGCCCCCGAGCTCGACGAGCGCCTCGCCCGGCGCCTGGTGGAGGTGATCCACATGGTGCGCGCGCTCGACCTCAAGAAGCCGCCGTCGATCGCCGAGTCGATCGATTGGGCGCGGGCGCTGCTGTTGCTCGGCGCCGACGACCTCGACCGCGCGATCTTCGAACGGACGATGAGCATCATCGTCAAGCACCGAACCGATATCGACTTGGTGGCGGAGCGCGTCGGGGTGAAGCTGAGCGTCCCCGAGCTCGGGGCGGAGGCGGCCGGATGAGCGGGCAGGTGGCATGTCGCATGTGGCATGTGGAGGAAACAGCTCCAAACGATCCAGCTCCACCTGCCACCTGCCACGTGCCACCTGCCTCGTGACCGACCTCCCCCCTGGCCTGGCGCCTCGCATCGTCGCCTTCTGCGAGGAGCTGCGCGGCGAGGGCGTCGCGGTCGGAACCGCCGAGATCCTCGACGCCTTCGCCGCACTCGGTGAGGTGCCGTGGTCGGGCCAGGAGGACTTTCGCGAGGCGCTCGCGGCGACCGTCGCCAAATCGCAGGAGGACCGCCGCGTCTTCGACCTCGTCTTCGAGCGCTTCTTCTTCCGGGCCGCCGAGTCCGAGGCCCTCGCGCAGGGGATCTCGGAGCAGCACCGCTACGAGGGCTCCGAGAGGCTCGACCTCACGGACCTGCGCGAGGCGATCCGCCAGGCGATCGCCGACGGCCGCGACGGCGAGATGCGCGACCTCGCGCGCCTCGCCGTGGCCGCCTTCGGGCGCCGCGGCGAGGGGTCGGGGGTGATCGGCGTCGACGTCCAGCGGATCCGCCGCGCGCTCGGCCTCCAGAGCCGACCGCCGGACGGTGGCGAGGAGCCGCCGCTCGATCGCGATGCCATCGGTCGCTTCGAGCGCCACCTGCGCCGCGAGCTCGAGCGGGGCTCGATCGAGCGCGCCGAGCGGCTGCCGCCGTCGCGCCCCCTCGCCGACCTCGACCGGGCGCTCGCGACCAGCCCGGCGCAGGACCTGGCGGCCGTCCACCGGGCGGTGGCCCAGCTCAAGCGCCGCCTGGCGACGCTCGGGCACGAGC
>JBKPNB010000002.1:0-14738 GCA_046732395.1 Actinomycetota bacterium
CCTGGGGGGCGCTCGGCGAGGCCGGCTCCGACGGCAGGCTCGTCGCCGTCAGCGCCGAGGCGCCGCGGGCGGCGGAGCGGGTGCCGCTCCCCGGCTCGGTCGTCGGCGAGGTCGCGGCCGGGCTCGCCGCCGCCGGCATCGATGCGCTCTACTCGCACCAGCTCGAGGCGCTCGAGGCCGCCCGCGCCGGCAACGCGATCATCACCAGCGGCACCGCCTCGGGTAAGTCGCTCGGCTTCAACCTTCCGGTGCTCGATGAGCTCGCCCGCGACCGCCGCGCCCGCGCCCTCTACCTCTACCCGACCAAGGCGCTCGCCCAGGACCAGGCACGCAAGCTCGCCGAGCTCGGACTGCCCGCCCTCCGGCACGCGATCTACGATGGCGACACCCCGCGCGAGGAGCGACCGGCGATCAGGCGCCGCGCGAACCTGGTCCTCACCAATCCCGACATGCTGAGCATGGGGGTGCTGCCACATCACAAGGGGTGGGGCGAATTCCTGGCCGGGGTGCGCTGGGTGGTGGTCGACGAGGCGCACACCTACCGCGGCGTCTTCGGCTCGCACGTGGCCAACGTTCTCCGCCGTCTGCGCCGGCTGGCGCGCCGCTACGGTGGCGAGCCGCGGTTCGTCCTCGCCTCGGCGACGATCGCCAACCCAGTCGAGCTCGCGGAGCGCCTCGTCGGCGCCGACTTCCGGCTCGTCGGCTCGGACGGCGCGCCGCGCGCCGGGCGGCGGATCGCGATGTGGAATCCGCCGGTCGTCGATCCGAAGACGATGCGGCGGCGGTCCGTGCTGTCGGAGACGGCGGAGATGGTCTCCGACCTCGTCGTCGGCGGGCTGCGCACGATCTGCTTCCTGCGCAGCCGGCGCGGGGTCGAGCTGATCCTGCGGTTCGTCCGGATGAGGCTCGAGGAGGGGGGCCGGCGCGAGCTCGCCGACCGGATCGCTCCCTACCGGGCCGGCTACACGCCGCACCAGCGGCGCGACATCGAGCGCCGCCTCGCATCCGGCGAGCTGCTCGCGGTGATCGCCACCGACGCCCTCGAGCTGGGGATCGACATCGGCGAGCTCGACGCCGCCGTCTGCGCGACCTTCCCGGGCACGGTCGCCAGCCTCCGCCAGATGTGGGGGCGGGGCGGACGGCGCAGCGAGGGCCTCGCCGTCTACGTCGCCGGCGAGGACGCCCTCGACCAGTTCTTCTGCCGCCACCCCGACGAGTTCCTCGAGCGGCCGGTGGAGGCGGCGATCCTCGACCACTCGAACGAGCGGATCCAGTCCGCGCACCTGATCGCCGCGGCCTACGAGGCGCCGCTGTCGGACGCCGACGACGACCTCCTCGGCCCGCGCTGGCGCGAGCGGGCGGAGACCCTCGTCGGCGCCGGGCGCCTGCGACGCTCGCGCGACGGCCGCTATCTTCCGCGGGGCCCGGGGTTCCCGGCGGGGGAGATCGCCCTGCGTTCCGCCTCGCTCGACTCGATCGCCGTCGTCGACCGCGACTCGGGCGAGGTGATCGGCGCAGTCGAGGCCGAGCGGGCGTTCACCACCGTGCACCCCGGCGCCGTCTACCTCCACCTCGGCCGCTCCTACGAGGTCCGCGAGCTCGACATCGGTGCGCGGCGGGCGATCGTCGAGGCGTTCGAGGGCGACTGGTACACGCAGCCGAAGATCGAGACCCAGGTGCTGATCGAGCGCCCGGCCGACGGCCGCGAGGCCGGCGGCGTCGAGCTCCGATTCGGCGAGGTGTCGGTGACCCAGCAGGTGATGGGCTTCCAGCGCAAGCGGCTCGTCGACCACGCCGTCGTCGACCTCCTGCCCCTCGACCTACCCGAGACCAACTTCCCGACCCAGGCCCTGTGGTACGTCCTCGACGAGGACCTCGCCGGCGCGGCGGCGATCCCGCCCGAGGTGCTGCTCGGCGCGCTCCACGCCACCGAGCACTCGCAGATCGCGGTGCTGCCGCTGATCGCGATGTGCGACCGCTGGGACATCGGAGGGCTGTCGACCAACGTCCACTTCCAGACCGGGGCCCCGACGATCTTCATCTACGATGGCCACCCGGGCGGGGTCGGGATCTCGCGCCGCGGCTACGAGCTGTTCGAGCGCCTGGTCGCCGACGCGGCCCGGTTGATCCGCGAGTGCCCGTGCGCCGACGGCTGCCCGTCGTGCGTCCAGAGCCCGAAGTGCGGCAACCTCAACGAGCCGTTGCACAAGGCGGGGGCGTTGGGGTTGATGGGGAGGATGCTGGAGGGCGGGCAGGTGGCGGGTGGCAGGTAGCGGGTAGAGGCGTGGCGCGGGCGGTGCAGATCTCCGTCATCGGGGGTGGGGCTCGGGACGCGGAAGGCGAGGCGCTTGCCGAGGAGGTGGGGCGGCGGCTCGCCGAGGCGGGCGCGGTCCTCGTCTGCGGCGGGATGGGCGGGGTGATGGAGGCCGCGGCGCGCGGCGCGCGGTCGGCGGACGGGGAGGTGATCGGGATCCTCCCGGGCGAGGATCCCGGCGACGCGAACGAGCACATCACCCATCCGGTGGCGACCGGCATCGGGCACGCTCGCAACCTCGCGGTCGTCGCCTCGGGCGCCGCGGTGGTGGCGATCGGCGGCGAGTGGGGGACGCTGGCCGAGATCGCCTTCGCCCGCCGCCTCCGGCGACCGGTGGTCGCGCTCCGGAGCTGGAGCGCGACCGGAGCGGGGCCGATGGAGGACGCGCCGGGGGTCGAGGCGGCGTCCTCGGCCACCGAGGCAGCCGAGCTCGCGCTGCGGCTGGCGGGCGAGCGGCGATGACGGGACTCCCGGACGACGTCGCGCTCGGCCCCCTCGCCGCCGCCGACCTCGGCGAGATGCTGGCCCTCGTCGGGCGCTGCGACCGCACCTATCTCGAGTGGGCGCCGCCGGACTGGAGGCGCCCCGACGTCATGGGCGACCTCCCACGGTGGCGCGCGAACTGGGACCGGCCGCACCGCTCCGCGCTCGGTGCGTTCGACCCGGAGCGGACCCTGATCGCGTTCGTCTCCTGGTCGCAGGAGGTAGGGCCCGACGAGCGGCCGGTCGCGGGTGTCGCCCACGTCAGCGCGCTCTTCGTCGATCCGCCGCGCTGGAACCAGGGAATCGGCGCCACGCTGCTGCGGTGGGCAGAGGGGGCGATGCTCGCCGCCGGCCTCGCCACAGCCCGGCTGTGGACGCCGGAGCGGGCGCCGGCGCGGGCGTTCTACGAGGGGATGGGCTGGCGCCACGACGGGCGGCGCGACTGGCACTCGCCGCTCGGCTTGGCGGTGGTCGGCTACGAGAAGCGCCTCCGGCCGGGGCCGGGCGCCTGACCGCAACTCAGGTTGGCGCCGGCTCGGCCGCTTCGCGACGCTCGTAACCCACTAGCCTTATCCGCCCCGGGCGAGGTAGCTCAGTTGGTAGAGCACACGACTGAAAATCGTGGTGTCGGCAGTTCGATTCTGCCCCTCGCCATCCGATAGGCAAGCGGTTTGTGGCGCCTAGGGGCGCCCCCTTCGACGCGTTTTCCATCGCGCCATCTCAAGAGGCCCGCTTTGCTCGAGCGAGCAGATAATCGGGAGTAGTGTCTCGGGAAGCTTCCGACCACAAACAGGGAGGTATCCCGTGAAGCGAGCAGCTCTCTCATTGATCGCGGGCGGCATCCTGATCGCCGGACTCGCCGGTCAGGCGTCCGCCACGTCCCCGTTCACCGGCTGTCCGCCTAGCTACCAGGTCTGGGATGTCAGCACGGAGCCGTATCAGGCCGACAACTTCGTGGATCAGAAGGGGAACAACGACGGAACCATTTGCGCCAAGCAGATTGACAACAAGACCTTCGAGCTCAACGGCGTGACTTTCCCGCTCTACAACTTCATCGACAACGCGGTCCCCACTCGCTAGCGGATAGCCGCCCCGGCCTCAGTTCTGCGACGGCGGCGCGTACGCGACGGGGAAGGCGCCGATCGGGTCGCCAGGATCGCCGACCGCCGCGTGGCTGACCGCAACGGCGGGCGAACGCGGAGGGAAACCTGTTGAGGACCGGACGCCTACTCCGGCGGCCCGGCGGCGACAGGGAACGCCGTCATCGGCAGCCCGAAGCGCTCCTGGAGCTGGTCGAGCAGTCCGCGTTCCTGCCAGCCGGAGTCCTCGCCAGCGCGAAGAGCGACGATCAAATGGTCTGGCTCGAACTCCCTGATCGCGTCCTCGAAGGCCAGCAGCGGATCATCCGCACCAATCACGCCCTCGGCGTCGGTTCCGCGCTCAGCCAGCTGACCAAGCACGGTTCGCAATCGCTGATCCGCTTGCTCTTTGGCCCGATCGGTCGCCGAGGCCAGCCATTCGAAGCGGCTGGGCAAGCTGGGTGTGACGACCAGGATCTCGTCGGCGGCATCGATCAGAGCTGTGATGCCGAAGGGCAGCTGGCCAGCACCGGTGGCGGTCTCGCCGGCCGCGATCAGGAGTCGACTAGGCATTGCCGTAGCAAATCACGTTCCACACTTGTCGGCGACCCGAGCGATTGACTGAAAATCGTGCCGTCGGCAGGCCGATTGTGCGTTCGAATACAGCCGGCTGGCGCCCGGCCCGGCAAGGCCAGGTCAACGCGCGAACGGACCTCAGCCGCCCTCGACGCCTCGACGCGCCTCCCTTTCCTCGTCGGCAGTGAACTCTCGCATCTCGTCCGACGCCAGCACGAGCCCCTTGATCTCCAGCTCGCCGTGGTCGTCGCCGATCGCCTCGGCAGCTCTTCGGCCCGCCTCGAAGGCGCTCGGCCCCGATATCGCGTCGGATTCCTCGCCCGTCTGGGTATCGACGAGCTTCACCAGGTACTCGATCTCGTCGTCGGCCATGCGCCTCGAAAGGCTATAGGGGTGCGAAGCGAGCCCCTCCCGGCTGACGCCTCGCCAGCAAGAGCCCTATTCACGTAACCCGGCGGCTTCCAGGGCCTCGGCCGGGTCGTCGAGGAAGGTCTCGAAGCGAACCAGCTGGCCTTCTCGAATCTCGAAGAGAATCCCAACCGGCTGATCGAACGCGACCCCGCTTCGCCTGCCGTGGAGACGGATATGGCCGAGCGCTGCGACGCGATCTCCCGCGTCGCACCATTGCTCGATTTCCATCGTCCACTCGTCGAACTGCTCGTCGATCTCCCGGAGGTAGCGACGGACGCCTGCCCGCCCGCGCACCGCCGTTCCCAGGATCCGACTGGAGACCACCACGTCAGGGTGGATCTCCTCATCCCGGAACCTGCGCTCTCCGGTGTTCCACCGATCGAACACACTCTGGGCGAACTCGACGTTCTCCCGAGACATCGCCTACTCGCGTAACCCGGCGGCTTCGAGGGCGTCCTCCCGCGACGCGTAGAGACGGAAGCGAACCACCTTCGATTCCCTCAACTCGTAGACGCCGAAGAAGTCACGCTCGACCCTGACCCCGCTGCCCCTGCCCGTCCCGCTCTGGCGAAAGACGACGATCACAGCGTCTCCGGCATCGATGTACTCGGTGTTCGCGACCTCATAGTCCGTCCACGTCCCGAGCCAATCACGGAAGAACCGCTCGACTCCCGTGTGGCCGCGGTAGACGCCCGCCACCGGCATCTGGCTCGCCGACGTGTCCCAGACCACATCAGGATCGAAGTGCTCGCGCCACTCGCGGCGATCGCCCGCCTCGAAGCGCGACATGAACCGCTTGACGACCTCCACGTTCTCCTCCGACACGGCCTACTCCCGCAGCCCGGCGGCTTCGAGAGCGTCCGCGCGCTCCGAGTACACCTTGAAGCGCACGAGCGACCCGTCGCTGAACGTGCACTCGTGAGCGGTGCGGCGCTCGACCCGAACCCCGCTTCCCTTCCCCGTAGCGGTTGCTCGCACGAACACCAGCACCCGGTTCCCGTCGACGTCGAGGAAGCGCTCCGGATCGAAGTGCAGCGCATCCCAGGGCCAGTTCGCCGCCGTCTGGCGGACCCCGTCCACCCCTCGCACCACGCGTCCATCGGGGTAGGCGTCCGTGAAATCAAAAACCGTGTCGGGCGTCGCAACCTCCTCCAGCGCGGCCAGGAGGTCCGGGTCAAGCGGCAGGGGCCGGCGGTACATCCAGCGGACGATCTCCAGGTTCTCCTGAGACATCGACCGCGCAGTATCCCGCGGTGCCCCGCCGGGACGGAGGAACCCGCGCGACCGGATTCGGAGTCGCAGCTCCGGCTCGCGGACTGAGCGCCTCGCCCGTCTAGGAGGGCGCATAGATCGTCAGCGCGCCGGTGGTGTCGTGGTCGTTGGCATCGCCGCTCGGCAGGTAGGCGCGGCCGCCTGCGACGATCGGCGTGTTCCAGTGCCCGGGTGGGGCCGGCAGGCCTCTGATGAGCTTGCCGGTGGTGGCCACGTAGACGTTGAGCCCCCCGCCCGGGTCATAGACCCAGAGCAACCTGCCGGCGATCACCGGACTGGTGCCGGCGGTGCCGTTTCGCCAGACCGCATGAAGGCGCCCGCCGCGCAGGCGGTAGGCGGCCGTGCCGCCATCGGTGGCGACGAAGGCCAACGTCGAGCCCCGTCGTCGGAGGACCGCAGGGGCCGTGAACATGTCGGCGCGCCCGGGCGTCGGCAGCGTCTGGACCTGGCCGCCGAGGTGGGGGCCGGCGGCGCCTCTGACGCCGAACAGGCTGGTCGAGATGCGCAGCAGGCGAAGCTTCCCGTCCTTTCCGCCCTGGAGGACGTAGCGCGGCGCCCGCCTCCCGGGGCTCGGCAGCAGCGCCGGCGAGGCCGAGGCGAGGTCCTCGTCGTTGCGGTTGAGCGTCCCCTCGTTGGTCGGGGTGAAGTGGCGCCGCAGGCGCCCGGCACCCGGGCTCAGCTCGAGGACCGAGTCGCCCCAGTTCGTCCTCCCGTTGAAGGGGGCGTTGCCGGTGGCGACGTAGATCCGCCCGCTGTGTGGGTCGACCACCGGCCCCCCGCGCCCCCAGATCGCCGAGTCCGAGGCGGGACAGCTGGCGGGGACGATGATCTTGCCGCGGTTCGAGCAGAGGGAATTGAAGACGTGGACCAGGTGCCCGGTGGCGCGGTCGATCGCCACGACCTTGCCCTGGTACGGCGGTGCGTCGCCGATATAGCCCCCGGTGGTGACGAGGACGTTGTCTCGGAACAGGTTGAGCGCGGCGGCGATCTTCTCGTGGGTCGGGTCGCGGGTGACCGACGCCGGCCAACCGGCGGAGCGGACCTCGGTGCCGTCCGCCAGGCGGAGCTTGTGGATCCGCCCGTCGGGCGAGGCGGCATAGACGAACTTCCGATCCGGGTCGGCGACCGGTGTGGCGGTGGTGATCTGCGGCGAGCCGGCGAGGGATCCGTACGACTCCGGCGTGAACCGCCAGAGGATGGCGCCGGTCGCGGGGTCGAGGGCGATGGTCCGCCCGTAGGTGGTGGTCATCACCAGCAGCGGCCGGTCGCCCCCGGCGACGCCGACGCTCCCGAGGTAGATCGGCGAGGAGTCGACGGTGCCCGGGAGGTCGACGCGGTGCGCCGCCAGCCCGCCGACCGCCGCTTCCGAAAGTCCGCGCGGGGCGTCGTTCGAGCGCGCGACGTCGTATCCGAACCGGGTCCAGTCGCCCGCCGGACCGGTTGGCGCCGCGCGCGACGCGACGGCGAGCGGTCGCTCGGCCGTCGAGGAGGAGTCGGTGGAGCCGCAGGCGGCGACGAAGGCGGCGAAGCCGAGCGCGGCCAAGGACAACAGCACTCGCCGGAGCCTCACATCAACCTTTATACGGATCGGGGAGCTAGATGCTCGCCGCGCCGGCGCGCTCGAGCTCGCGGAGCCGGCGGGCCAGCCGCCGGCGCCTCGCCGTGAGCTCCCGCTCGAGCCGGGCGATCTCGTCGCGGCGGCCGCGGATCAGCTCGAGCTGGCGATCGATGTGGCCGCGCGCGGCCTCGAGGATCTCCCGGCGCCGGACCGGGTCCTCCACCCCCTCGTGCCATTCCCGCCGCAGCGCCGCCCGCGCGCTCTCGGCCGCCGCCAGCTCGCGGAGGTCCTCGAGCGAGACGCCGAGGAGCTGCTTCAGGTTGAGGAGCTCGCGCAGGCGCTCGACGTCGTCGGCTTCGTAGAGGCGGTGCGAGCCCGGCTTCCGGCCGCCGCCCGCCGGCAGCAGGCCGATCTCCTCGTAGTAGCGGATCGTCCGCGGCGTCGTCCCGGCCGCCTCGGCGGCCTCGCCGATCCGCAGCAGCTTTCCGTCGGTGGGCATCGGCTTCCTACGCCTTCCCCGACGCGAGCGCCTCGCGGGGCTCGACCTGCCCCTCGTCGGCCTCGGCCTCCGCGTGCCGCGGGCGCAGCAGGGAGACGAACGCGCCCACCACCGAGGTCGCGGCGAGGGCCCAGAGCGCGGTGTGCATGTTGGCGATGAACGGGGCGAGCTTCGCATCCGAGAGCCCGGAGGCGAGCCCGGAGAAGATCCTGAACAGGGTGTGCTTCGGCACCGCCGCGGTGACGATCGCGAGCACGAAGGCGATCGAGATCACGGCGCCGGTGTTCTGGAGCATCATCCGCGCCCCGGCGGCGATCCCTCGCCGGTGGGTGGGGACGGTGCCCATCATCGCCGCCGTGTTCGGCGAGTTGAACATCCCCGACCCGATCCCGACCAGGAGCAGCCAGAGCGAGCTCTGCCAGTAGGCGCTCTGGGGCTCAAGGGTCGTCATCGCCGCCAGCGCGGCCGCGCTGACGAGCATGCCGCCCGCGGCGAGCGTGCGCGACCCGTGGCGGTCGGCCCAGATCCCGGCAAGCGGCGAGGCGATCAGCATTCCGATCGCCATCGGCGCCAACTTCACGCCGGCCGTGATCGGGTCGTCGCCCTGGGCGCCCTGGAAGTAGAAGACGAACACGAACAGCAGCGCAAACCGCGAGAGGCCGTTGATGAATGCCGCGCCAGTGGCGGCGGCGAACATCCGGTTGCGAAAGATCGTCAGGTCGAGCATCGGGGCCCGCCCGCGGCGCTCGATGAGGACGAAGGTGGGCAGCAGGACCACGGCGAGGATCAGGCCGCCGATCACCAGGGAATCGTTCCAGCCCGAGATCCCCCCGCGCGAGATCCCGTAGACGAGCCCCGTGAGCCCAACGACGAACGCCGCGGTGCCCGGAAGATCGAGCCCCTTGACCGGATCGCGCTTGGCGAGCTCGCGCAGGATCAACCCTCCCCACGCCGCCCCCGCGAGGCCGAGCGGGACGTTGAACCAGAACACCCAATGCCAGGAGATCGAGACGAGCACCCCGCCGAGGACAGGTCCGAGGACGAGGCCGACGGCCGCGACCATCGTGTTCGTCCCCATCGCCAGGCCGAGCTCGCTCTTCGGGAAGGCGTCGGTGACAAGCGCGGCGGCGTTCGCGAACAGGAAGGCCGCCCCGATGCCCTGGACGATCCGCCAGAGGATCAGCTCGGTCCCGTTGCCGGCGAAGCCGGCGCCGAGCGAGGTGAGGGCGAAGACGATGAAGCCGGCGACGTACGCCCTCTTGCGCCCGAATAGATCCGAGAGGCGCCCGGCGGTCAGGACCAGCACCGTCGAGGCGATCATGTAGGCGAGGATCACCCAGACGAGCTGCAGGAGGGTGGTACCGAGCGAGCGCTCGAGGTCGGGGAGGGCGATGATCAGCGTCCCGGAGTTGATCGTCGCCAGCAGCATCCCGAGGCTGGTGCACGACAGCGCCCACCACTTGTAGTGGGCGTGGCCGGCGTCGACGCCGGGCCGCCGCCACCGCGATTCCGACCGAGCCTCTCCGATCGCCGCCATCTCTGAAAACCTATCCTAACGTAAACGTCAGGTTCAAGCTGGCGGGCATGGTGGCCCGCGGGCGGCCGCTCAGAGCTCGGCGAGGCGTCGCTCGAGGAAGCGCCGCTCCGGATCGCTCGGGCCGAGCTCCAGGGCTCGCCGGTACGCGGCGCGCGCCTCGCCGCGGCGGCCGAGCCGCCGCAGCAGGTCGGCCCGGGTCGAGTGGAGGTAGAGATAGCCGTCGAGGTCGAGGCGATCGACGAGCGGCAGGGCGGCCTCCGGTCCGCGAGCCTCGGCGATCGCCGCCGCGCGGTTGAGCTCGATCACCGGTGAGCCGGTCAGGCGGGCGAGCTCGCCGTAGAGGGCGACGATCGCGTCCCAGTCCCGGGGCTGGTCGGCATGCAGGGCGGCGATCCGCGCTTGGAGCACGTAGTTGCCGCCACCGTCGAGGGCGATCGCCCGGACAAGGATCGCGCGGCCGGCTGCGATCTCGCCCTCGTCCCAGAGCCGGCGGTCCTGGTCCGCGAGGAGAACCAGCTCGCCATCGCGGAAGCGGGCGGCGCGGCGCGCGTCGTGGAGCAGCATCAGCGCCAGCAGTCCATGGGGCTCGGGCTCGTCCGGCATCAGCTCGGCGAGCGCGCGGGCGAGCCGGATCGCCTCGCCGGCGAGGTCGGCGCGCCCGCCGTAGCCCTCGTTGAAGATCAGGTAGACGACGGCGAGGACCGCGGCGAGGCGATCGGGCAGGAGGTGGGCCGGCGGGACGCGGAACGGGATCCCCGCGGCCTTGATCTTCCGCTTCGCCCGGACCAGGCGCTGCGCCATCGTCTTTTCGGGGACGAGGAACGCCCGCGCGATTTCCTCGGTGCTGAGCCCGCCAAGCGTCCGCAGCGTCAGCGCAACCTGCGCGTCGAGCGCGAGCGCCGGGTGGCAGCAGGTGAAGACGAGCTCCAGGCGCTCGTCCGGAATCTCCGCGTCATCGAGCACTTCGTCGGTGACCGTCTCGGGCACCTCGAGCAGCTTCGTCTTCGCCACCAGCGTCCGGTCGCGGCGGATCCGGTCGATCGCCCGGTTTCGGGCCGTCGTAGTCAGCCAGGCGCCTGGATTGGCGGGCTCGCCGTCGCGTGGCCAGCGCTCGGCGGCGGTCGCGAACGCCTCCTGGGCGGCCTCCTCGGCGAGGTCGAAGTCGCCGAGGAAGCCGATCAGGGTGGCGAGGACGCGGCCCCACTCCTCGCGGAAGACGCGCTCGAGGTCGTTCAGCGCTCCACCACCGGCCGGACCTCGACCGCGCCGCCCATCCGCGCCGCGGGGATCCGCCCCGCGATCTCGAGGGCGGCGTCGAGGTCGTCCGCCTCGAGCAGGTAGTAGCCCCCGAGCGCCTCCTTGGTCTCCGCGAACGGCCCGTCGGTGGTCAGCGTCCGGCCGTCCTCGACGCGGACGGTCGTCGCGGTCGAGGCCGGCTGGAGCTGGTTGCCGCCGCGCACGCCGGGCAGCTCCGAGATCGCGAAGTACTCGCCGACGACGGCCTTCTGGTCGTCCTCGGAGAGGCGCTCGAACGCCTCGGTCGCGTCGCCGGAGTAGATCTGGAGCAGGTATTGCATCTGGGCCTCCTTTTGGGATTGTGAACGTCTCTACGACGAACGGCGGGCCGCGAAATCGACAGTTTCCCGGCGAAACGGGCCGTCCGGCTCCCTCTTTAACTTCAGCCCGGCGATGAGCGAGCAGCCGACACTCGCGATCCCGTCCCCCAACGGGGGCCCGGAGCGGGTCTGCGTCCGCGAACTGCGCGACGGCCCGGTCGCCGGGGCGTTCGGCGTCCGCGATCGCGACCGCCGCCGGAAGCGAAACGGCGAGTTCTTCCTCCAGCTCTCGCTCGCCGACGGCACCGGCGCGGTGCGCGCGATCTCCTGGGACGACGTCGACGAGCGCCACGCGCTCGCCGCCCCCGGCTCGGTTGTGTGGGTGCGGGGCGAGTACAAGCTCGACGAGCGGTTCGGGGCGACGCTGACGATCCGCGAGCTGCGGGCCGCCGAGCCTCACGAGTACGACGCCGACGAGCTCGTCGGGATGCCCGCGGTCGCGGTCGAGCGGCTCGAGGCCGACCTCCGCGAGCTGATCGCGACGATCCAGGATCGGCGCCTCGGCGAGCTGCTCGAGCGGATCTTCGGCGCCGGCTCCGAGATCTGGCGCCGCTTCCGCGAGGCGCCCGCGGCCAAGCACTACCACCAGGCCTACCGCCACGGGCTGCTCGACCACACGGTCTCGGTGGCCCAGGCGGTGAGCGCCTCCGCCTCGACGTTTCCCGGCATCGACCGCGACCTCGCCGTCGCCGGCGCGCTCCTGCACGACATCGGCAAGACCGAGGCCTACAACCGCGACGCCCTGGCGATCGACCTCACCGACGCGGGGCGCCTGCTCGGCGAGATCCCGCTCGGCTACTACCTGGTCCGGCGCGAGATCGAGCGCATCGAGGCGTTCGACCCCGCCCTCGCGCGGGGGCTCCTCCACATCATTCTCTCCCACCATGGGACGCTCGAGAACGGCTCGCCGGTCGTCCCCTGCACCCGCGAGGCGACCCTGGTGCACGCGATCGACAACCTCGGCGGCAAGCTCGGCAGCTTCGACCGGATCGAGCGCGAGCTCCCCGACGGCGAGACGTGGTCACGGTTCGACCGGGGGATCGACGGCGCCGCCTACTTCGCCTCCCGGGCGGCGTAGCTCGGCGTCGCCTCACCAACCGTCAGCTCTTGCTGCAAGCCTCGATCTTGTTGACGTTTCCGTTCGCCCTCTGGATGCAGTGGACGATCGCGAGCGGCGCCTTCGCCGAGCCGGAGGTATGGGTGGTCTCCTTCCGGATCGTGATCCTCGCCTGACGGAAGGCTCGCCGCTGGGCCCGCTGTGACTGGACGTTGGCGCGCCTGATCGCCTCGTCGGCGGACTGGATCGCGGCGCCGGGATTGATCCGCTTCGTCACCTCCTCGGTGGTGTGGAGGATCGGCTTGATGATGAAGAAGTAGACGGCGGCGAGGACCGCGACCGAGGTCACCACGCGCAGCAGCGCGCTGATGAACGTGTCGGCGCCGAGCATCTCGGGGAGACCCTATCCGCAGTTCCGGCATCTAGCCCGAGGTTCGGCAGACGGTGACCGGACCGGAGCTCGACGTCGCCGACACGTACCAGGGTCCGCCGTAACGATCGCGCGGGAACGCCACGAGCCGGGGGCTCCCGGCCGCGACGCTCCCCATCGAGACGTCGGCGGCGCCCGCGAAGCGGCGGAGCCCGACGCTCGCCGACCCGGCGCTTCGGATCAAGGCGGCCCCCGGAGCGGGCACCGCGAGCTGGACGGTGCCGACGCTGCCGGCGGTCCGGCAGCCGCTGGTGGCCGTCCCCGCCGGCGCGGGCGCCAGCCCGATCCGCTCGGCGGGCACCAGCGTCGAGTCGGCCGCCTCCCGCACGCCCTCCGACTGGGCCGCCAGCTCGGACGGCGTGTAGCCCGGCGAGCCGTTGCGCTCGGCGGCGGCCAGGTAGGTGCCCGCCCGCACCTTGTCGAAGCCGGCCGATCCAGAGCGGGGGGCGAACGACGGGTCGACCCGATCGCGGGCGATGTCGAGCGCGGTGAGCTGGCCGCGCAGACTGGTCGAGAAGCCGCGGAGGTAGTTGGCGCCGTCGCGGAGGCGGAACAGGTTGGTGGAGATCGCGAACAGGGCGACCGCGAGGACCGCGATCACCACCCCCCGGGGGATGCGGATCCCGCGGCAGGCCTCGGCGGCGATGAGGAACGCGAGGACGGCGCCGGGATAGACGTAGCGAACCGTCGTCGGGCTCCGCCCCTGGCCATACCCGAGTGCGAGGATCACCCAGAACGCGAGCAGTCCCGCGATCGCCGCCCACAGCGCCGGGTGGACCTCGCGGCGTCGAAGTCGCCACACGAGCGCGCCGACGGCCGCCGCCGCCAGCGGCAGGCCGTAGGTGAGCGTCGTGGCGAACGCCTTGTAGAGGCTCTGCGAGGTGAAGTCGTAGTTGAGCCCCGACACCGCGGCCGCGACCGCGCCCGCCTCGTCGGCGATGAAGTTCGGGATCAGCAGGATGTTGGCGGCGGCGATGTTCTGGTTGTTGCCGTGGTCGGGGACGTAGTACGCCCGCACCCACACGAACCAGGCGAGGTAGAGGAGGACCGGGACCGCGACGAGCCACAGCCGCCGGCGCCAGCGCTCGTCGGCGGCGACCCGGATCGCGGCGATCACCGCGAACGCGAGGCCGAGGGTCCACGCTGCGATCGACAGCGCGAGCAGGAGGCAGGCGACCATGTCGCCGCGCCGGTCGCGGCGATCGAGCGCGAGCAGCGCGCCGATCCCGAACGCGGCGCTGTAGAGGTTGGTCTCGACGTCGGGGACGATCGTCACCTCCCAGGCCGAGCCCAGGAAGAGGACGAGCAGCGCCGCGGCGAGCGCGACCGGCGGCCCGACCCGGCGCCGAACGTACTCGAACAGGACGGCGGCGGCGAGGATCGCCCCGATCGCCTCGATCAGCCGGAACGGGACGAAGTCGCCGGCGCCGAACAGGGCGAAGCCGGCCGCGAACACCGACTTCTCCAGCAGCACCAGGTGACCGTTGAGGGGTGCGAGGAGCGCGCCCGCGGAAAGCCCCCGGTTGCCGAGGAAGATCAGCATCCCGTCGAAGAACAGGGTTACGCCGCGGGTGAGCCACATCGCGAGCGGGAGGTAGACGACCGAGGCGACCGCGAGCACCGCCCAGCAGGTGTCGCCGCGCTCGAGCTCACAGAGGGCCCGCGTGCCCCAGCGAAGCAGCGCCGGGCGGGTCCGGACCCCCTCGGCCGGTGGGGTGCTCAGAGCGGACATGCGACCACCGGCCCCGCCGCGGTCACCTGCGCCCACCAGCGGTCGGGGGCGACGTCGCGGGGAACCGCCAGCGAGTAGGTCCGCCCGGGCGCCATCCGGCCGACCCCGGCGGTGAACGCGTCCCCGAACCGGCGGAGCTCGACGCTCGCGGGGTGGGTCCCCGACGCCCGCAGC
>JBKPNB010000003.1:0-5210 GCA_046732395.1 Actinomycetota bacterium
GAGAGGCGGCCGCGGCGGCGCCCGCGCTGATCGCCGGGCTCGACTGAGGCGCGGGGTGGCGAGCGAGGTGGGCCGACGCGGCGGCGACGGGCCCGTCCACGGCGCCCGCCGGCTGTTCGGGATCGACCGCTCGGGCCCGAAGCCGCGCCAGACGCGGCGCGGGCAGCCGCTGCGGCCGTTCACGATTCCGAACCTGGTTGGCTACGTGCGGCTCGCCGGGATCCCGGTGTTCCTCTACCTCGCGCTCGGCTCGGGCGACGGCCGAACGGCGCCGGCGACGATCCTCTACTTCGCGATCGCCGCCGGCGATTACGTCGATGGCTTCCTGGCCCGCGCCACCGGCCAGTACTCGCGCCTCGGCTCGCTGCTCGACCCGCTCGTGGACCGCCTGACCGTGATCGCGGGCATCGTCGTCACCTGGAAGTTCGAGTTGCTTCCGCGCTGGGCGCTCGGCCTCGCCGTCGCCCGCGAAGTCGTCACGCTGATCCTCTCCGAGCTCGCCCTGCGGCGGGGTATCGAGCTCGAGATCAGCTGGGTGGGGCGGATCGGGGTGGCCCTCACCTTCGGTGGTCTGTTCCTGGCGATGGCGTTCGCGTCGTGGGTGCCGACCGCGATGTTCATCGCCGGCGTCGTCGTCGGCATCGCGGCCACCGCCCTGTATGTGCGCGCGGCGCGCGCCGCGGCGCGATCGGCGGCCTGCACGCCGGCCCCCAAACGCTCAACCTCTAGTTGACGTTTGCCTGAGCGCCCTATAATCGGGCGCCGACCAAGGAGGAATCCGAAGGTGGACGAGACGTTTCCAGACGTCGGGTCGATGAGCGATGAGGAGCTCAAGGCGCTGATCGACGAGCTCAAGGGAGACGAGCGAGAGATCTCCTACCGGCGGCGGCTCCTGCACGGAAAGATCGACCTGCTGCGGGCCGAGCTCGTCAACCGGCTGCGGACGAAGCACGAGGCCGGCGACGAGTTGATCTCGGGGAACGACGTCGAGGCGCTCACCGACATCCTCCTCGGCAAGGTGGAGACGCCGGTCGGCGAGGATCGCTGAGGGGGCGAGGATGGCGACGATCCACTGCCCGGAGTGCGGCTTCGTCAACCCCGAGGGCGCCAACTACTGCCAGAAATGCGGCGCCTACCTCGGCCGGCCCGAGGGAGCCGAGGAGCAGCCGACGACGATGAGCTACCGCGTCGACGAGACCGGTGAGTACCAGCCGGTTGACCTCGAGGAAGCCGTCGAGGAGGCCGGCGCGGCGCTCGTGATCAGGTCCGGCGGCGGGCGCTCGGGGGAGAGCTTCACGATCGATCAGGACCGGATGAGCATCGGGCGCACGCCCGACGCGGCGGTCTTCCTCGACGACGTCACCGTCTCCCGCAATCATGCGCTCGTCGTCCACCGCGAGGACGGCCACTACATCGACGACCTCGGCTCGCTCAACGGCACCTACGTCAACCGCCGCCGGATCGAGTCGCACCGTCTCGAGGACGGCGACGAGATCCAGATCGGCAAGTACAAGATGAGCTATCTGGAGCGCTGACGAGGTGGCCGTGGCGACCCAGCAACAGGCGCGCTCGGAGGCCTCGCGGCCGGACGGCGCGTCGCGCCCGCGCAAGGCGCTGACGATCGGGGCGGTGGCGAAGATCCTCGGCCAGGAGTTCGACGACATCTCGATCTCGAAGATTCGCTACCTCGAGGACCAGAAGCTGCTGGCCCCGCGCCGGACCCCGGGCGGCTATCGCCTCTACAGCCAGGCCGACGTCGAGCGGCTGCGGGCGATCCTGCGGATGCAGCGGGACGAGTTCCTGCCGCTGAGGGTGATCCGCCAGGAGCTCGCGACCGGCGACTTCGCCGGCTCGGAGCGGCGCGGGGCCGACCTCGCGGTCGCCCGGCGGGCGGCGTCGGTCGACGCCGCGGTCCAGACGCTGAGCGAGGATGAGCTGATCGAGCAGTCGGGGGTCTCGGAGGCGCTGCTGCGTGAGCTCGCGGAGTACGGGATCGTCCAGCCCCAGCGCCGCAACGGCCGCGTCGTCTTCGACGAGACCGACCTCGAGATCGTCCGGGCCGCCACCCAGCTCTCGCGCTTCGGCGTCGCCGGGCGCAACCTCCGCGTCTTTCGCACCTCGGCCGACCGCGAGGCGGCGCTCCTCGAGCAGCTGGTCGGCGCGGCGCTGCGGTCGCGGAGCCAGGCGCGCCGGCGGGAGGCGATCGAGAACCTCGAGAGCCTGGCGGCGATCTGCGGCCATCTCAAGCACCTGCTGCTAGTTCGCGATCTGAGACGTTTGAAGGGCGAGTGAGGAGCCTCCAAAGCATCGCCTGGCCGCGTCCTCGGCTGACCGCTTCGCTCACGTAGGTCTAGGCTACGCTCGCTTCGGCGGTCAGCCTGCGTCCTTGCCAGGCTCGCTTTTCGGCTCCTCACGCTCCACTGATGCCGCGCGTTACAAGGACCAGGGTGATCGCCGCCTCTCGGGAGCGGGTCTGGGCGCTCGTTTCCGATCCGCACCACCTGCCGCGCTGGTGGCCGCGGGCGCTTCGGGTCGAGGACGTGCGCGGCGAGCCGGGGTCGCGGCGCGCGCAGTGGACCCTCGTCCTCGGCACCGCCAAGGGGCGTGGGGTCCGCGCCGACTTTCGCTCGGTGAGCGTCGCCGCCGGCGAGCGCTACATCTGGGAGCAGCGGATCGAGGAGACCCCGTTCGAGCGAATCATCCGTTCGGCCGAGGTCGCGGTCGAGCTCGAGCCAGCCGGCTCCGCGACCGAGGTGACGCTGACGAGCGACGAGCGCCTGCGCGGGCTCTCGCGGCTCGGCGCGACGATGATGCGCGGCGCCGCCAGGCGTCGCCTCGACGAGGCGCTCGAGGGGATCGAGCGGGCGCTGGTAAGCCCGTGACGGTGGCGACCGAGGGCACCGTCGCCCCTCCGATGATGCGGTGGTGGGGTTGGGGCGAGGAGTCGAAGCGGGTCGAGCTGCCCTCGGCGGTGACGCGGATGCTCCGCGACGAGCTCGGGGAGGGGGAGCGCGACCGACCGGTCGAGCTCGAGGCGGTGGCGATGCCGGAGCCGCGGCCGCTGCCGGACGCGATCGCAGACGCCGTCAACCGGGCCAGCGTGCTGCTCTCGCACGAGCACCGGCTGCGTCGCGCGGTCGGCCGCGGCTATCCGGACCTCGTCCGGCTGCGGATCGGGCGCCTCGACGCCGCCCCCGACGGGGTGGTCCTCCCCGGCAGCGCGGAGCAGGTGGCCCGGGTCCTCGAGGTCTGCTCCCGCGAGGGGATCGCGGTTATCCCGTTCGGGGGCGGCACGAGCGTGGTGGGGGGCGTCGAACCGCTCGCCGGGCCGCACCGGGCGGCGATCGCGCTAGACCTTCGCCGCCTGCGCGGGGTCGAGGTCGACCGCACCTCGCTGACGGCGCGGATCGGCGCCGGACTCCGGGGGCCGGAGGCGGAGGCGGCGCTTCGCGCCGAGGGCCTCACGCTCGGGCACTTCCCGCAGTCGTACGAGTACGCGACGATCGGCGGCTTCGCGGCCACTCGTTCGGCCGGGCAGGCGTCGAGCGGCTACGGGCGCTTCGACGAGATGGTCACCGCGGTGCGGCTCGTCGCTCCGGCCGGCGATCTGGCGACGCTCGCCGTCCCCCACAGCGCCGCCGGGCCGGCATTGCGGGAGCTGATCCTCGGCTCGGAGGGGACGCTCGGCGTGATTGGCGACGTCACCGTCCGGGTCCGGCCGGCGCCTCCCTCGCGGCGCTACGAGGGCTGGATGGCACGGAGCTTCGAGCAGGGCGCCGTCGCGATGCGAGCGCTCGCGCAGCGCGGGGCCATGCCCGACGTCGTCCGGCTCTCGGACGAGGAGGAGACCCGGGTGTCGCGCGCGCTGTCTGGCGCCGGCGCGGCGGCGGCCGCGCTCAGGGGCGCTTACCTGCGCGCGCGGCGCCGTCGCCGCGGCTGCCTGGCGATCGTCGGCTGGGAGGGGGAGGCGGACGCCGTCGCCCGGCGCCGCAACCTCTCCGGCGTGGTCCTGCGCTCGAACGGCCTCGCGCCACTCGGCGCCCGGCCCGGCGCCGCCTGGGAGCGAACCCGGTTCGAGGGGCCATACGTCCGCGACGAGCTGATCGACCGCGGCTACCTCGTCGAGACGCTCGAGACCGCCCACACCTGGTCGCGGCTCGGCGACCTCTACGCGGCGGTGCGGGAGGCGATCGCCGGAGCGCTCGAGGGCCTCGGGACGCCGGGCATCGTCATGTGCCACATCTCGCACGTCTACAGCGACGCGGCATCGCTCTACTTCACCTTCATCGCCCGCCGCCGCCACGGGGAGGAGATCGCGCAATGGCGGGCCGCGAAGCGCGCCGCGTGCGAGGCGATCGTCGCCACCGGCGGAACGATCACCCACCACCACGCGGTCGGCCGCGACCACGCGCCGTTCATGGCCGCCGAGGTCGGCGAGCTCGGGATCGACGCCCTGCGCGCGCTGAAGCGCGAGCTCGATCCCGCCGGGATCATGAATCCCGGCAAGCTGCTGCCGCCTGGCTAACCCCGGGTCTTCGCCGGGATCGTCCCTCGCAGCGCGAGGTTTCCGGGCTCCCGGATGATCAGCTTCGGCTTCTTCGCCTTCAGCACGCCCTTGATCTCCGCCTGCAGCGACTTCGCCGGGCCTACCACGATGTCGACCGTCTTCATCCTCGGCAGGATCGGCAGGACGACGGAGGGGATCGGCCAGCGGTTGTGCGTCTGGAGGAGCGGCGCGATCGGGTAGCCCTCGCGCTTGCTCGGGTCGAGCCCCAGCCACACCGAGTAGACCTCGCCGTTCTGGGCGGGGGTGAGGCCGGCGGTGTTGACATCGAGGAACGGCGTGTCCTTGTTCGCGAGCCCGAAGGTCGCCACTCCCTTGCCGGGGTTTCCGCCGACCGGCTTCAGTCTCACGGGTGTCAGCGTCGACGTGCTGCCGCCGTTCGCGGATCCCGCGGCGGTGCTGGGGGCGGTGGTGGTCCCGGCGGCGGAGGTGTCGGTCGGCGTGGAGGCCGTCGCCGGACTCGATTCGCCGCCGCTGAAGGCGCCCGCGACGGCCGCGATCGCCACCGCCAGGATCACCGCCCCGCTCGCCAGCCCGACCAGAAGCCGGGCCTGGCGGCCCGAGAGGGCGCTCGCCGGCCTCCCGGTCTCGAGGGCGCGGGCGGCAGCGTGGCGGCGGCGGAGGCCCGGGGCGCGCAGGTGGGGGG
>JBKPNB010000004.1:0-11600 GCA_046732395.1 Actinomycetota bacterium
CGCCCGAGCTCGCGACGGTGGAGGCCATGGTCGACAGCGGCGCGGTCGTCGCGGCGGTGAGCGACGCGATCGGGGAGCTTGAGTGAGCGCCCGCGAGGTCCGCGCTCCGCGCGGCGCCGAGCTCTCGTGCCGCTCCTGGCCCCAGGAGGCGGCGCTTCGGATGCTGATGAACAACCTCGACCCGGAGGTGGCCGAGCGCCCCGACGACCTCGTGGTCTACGGCGGCACCGGCCGCGCGGCACGCTCGTGGGACGCGTTCGACGCGATCGTCGCCGAGCTCCGGGACCTCGGCGACGACGAGACGCTGCTGGTGCAGTCCGGGAAGCCGGTCGGGATCTTCCGCACCCACGAATGGGCGCCGCGGGTCCTGATCGCGAACTCGAACCTGGTTCCCGAGTGGGCGAGCTGGGACGAGTTTCGCCGCCTCGAGGAGCTCGGGCTGACGATGTACGGGCAGATGACCGCCGGCTCGTGGATCTACATCGGCAGCCAGGGAATCGTCCAGGGCACCTACGAATGCTTCGCCGAGATCGCCCGCCGGCGCTTCGGCGGCTCGCTGGCGGGGACCATCACGCTCACCGCCGGTCTCGGCGGGATGGGCGGGGCGCAGCCGCTGGCGGTGACGATGAACGAGGGGGTGGCGCTCTGCGTCGAGGTCGACCCCGAGCGGATCCGCCGCCGGCTCTTCACGCGCTACCTCGACGAGGAGGCCGACGACCTCGACGACGCGGTCGCCCGCTGCGAGCTCGCTGCGGCGGAGCGCCGGGCGCTGAGCGTCGGCCTTCGCGGCAACGCCGCCGAGGTCCTGCCGGCGCTCCGCGAGCGCGGCTTCGCAGCCGAGATCGTCACCGACCAGACCTCGGCGCACGACCCCCTGAACGGCTACATCCCCGCCGGCCTCGGGCTCGACGAGGCGGCCGAGCTCCGCGGAGCCGATCCCGACGAGTACGTCCGCCGCTCGCGGGCCTCGATCGCCGCCCACTGCTTTGCGATGGTCTCCTACAAGGACGCCGGCGCCGAGGTCTTCGACTACGGCAACAGTCTCCGCGCCGAGGCGAAGCTCGGCGGCTTCGAGCGCGCCTTCGACTACCCGGGCTTCGTCCCCGCCTACGTCCGGCCGCTGTTCTGCGAGGGCAAGGGGCCGTTTCGATGGGCGGCGCTGTCGGGCGATCCGGCCGACATCGCGGCCACCGACCGCGCCGTCCTCGAGGAGTTCCCCGACGACGAGCCGCTCGGGCGCTGGATCCGCCTCGCCGGCGAGCGGATCGCGTTCCAGGGCCTGCCGGCGCGGATCTGCTGGCTCGGGTATGGCGAGCGCGCCCGGCTCGGGCTCCGCTTCAACGAGATGGTCCGCGCCGGCGAGATCGGAGCGCCGATCGTGATCGGTCGTGACCACCTCGACTCCGGCTCGGTCGCCTCCCCCTACCGGGAGACCGAGTCGATGGCCGACGGGTCGGACGCGATCGCCGATTGGCCGCTTCTCAACGCCCTCGTCAACACCGCCGCCGGCGCCTCCTGGGTCTCGATCCACCACGGCGGCGGGGTGGGAATCGGCCGCTCGATCCACGCCGGGATGGTGTGCGTCGCCGACGGCACCGAGCTGGCGGGCGAGAAGCTCGAGCGGGTGCTCACCTCCGATCCGGGCACCGGGATCGCCCGCCACGCGGACGCCGGGTACGAGCGGGCGATCGAGGTGGCGTCGGAGCGGGGGGTGCGGATTCCAATGATGGAGCGAGCAGCGAGCAGCGAGCAGCGAGCAGAAACCTGATGCTCCGCGAGATCGTGACGATCGGGGATCCGGTTCTGAGGAAACGCTCGCACGAGCTCACCCGCGAAGAGCTTCGCTCGCCCGAGATCCAGGCGCTGATCGACGACCTGATCGACACCAAGCGTGCCGCGAACGGCGCCGGACTGGCGGCGAACCAGATCGGCGAGGTGGTCCGCGTCGCGGTCGTCGAGGTCGAGCCGGACAACCCGCGCTACCCCTACAAGCCGCCGGTGCCGCTGACGGTGATCGCCAACCCCGAGATCGAGCCACTCGACGGCGAGACCTTCCGCGTAAATGAGGGCTGCCTGTCGGTCCCCGACCTGCGCGGCGAGCTCGACCGGCACCTCTCGATCCGGGTCCGTTACCTCGACCGCGACGGCGTCGAGCACGAGGAGGTCCGCCGCGGGCTGACCGCGGGGACCTTCCAGCACGAGGTCGACCACCTCGACGGGATCCTGTTCGTCGACCGCGCCGACCCGCGAACGCTCGCCACCTGGGAGCAGTTCGACCGCCACCAGCGCGAGGAGTTCGAGCGCCGGGCACGGGAGCTGCTCGCGCTGGTCGGCTCGTGAGCGCCTACTGGTGCGAGCTCGCCTGGCTCGGCGGCGAGCGGCCCGAGGCGGGGGTGCTCGTCACGATCGAGGGGGAGGAGATAACGGCCGTCGACCCCGCGACTCCGGCCGCGCCGCCCGACACGATCCCCCTCGACGGGCTCACGATCCCGGGCCTCGCCAACGCTCACTCGCACGCCTTCCAGCGAGCCCTCCGTGGGCGAACCCACTCCGGCCGGGGCGACTTCTGGAGCTGGCGCGATGCGATGTACGACCTCGCCGCTCGCCTCGACCCGGACCGCTATCTGGCCCTCGCCCGGGCCACGTTCGCGGAGATGGCGCTGGCCGGGATCACGTGCGTCGGCGAGTTCCACTACCTCCACCAGGCCCCCGGCGGCGCTCCGTACGCCGACCCGAACGAGATGGGAAGGGCGATGATCGAGGCGGCTCGGCAGGCGGGGATCCGCATCACGCTCCTCGACGCCTGCTATCTCCACGGCGGCATCGGCGAGGAGCCGAACGAGGTCCAGCGCCGGTTCTCCGACGGCGATGCCGAGGGGTGGGCGCGTCGAGTCGCCGATCTCGACGACGGCCCCGGAGCCCTGATCGGCGCCGCGATCCACAGCGTCCGCGCGGTAGATCCCGACTCGGCGGCAGCGGTCGCCGGATGGGCGCGCG
This sequence comes from Actinomycetota bacterium, assembly GCA_046732395.1. Classification (GTDB taxonomy): domain Bacteria; phylum Actinomycetota; class Thermoleophilia; order Solirubrobacterales; family 70-9; genus JAWVFM01. The sequence goes on from JBKPNB010000004.1 coordinate 2,998, forward strand.
GACGGTCGCTCCACGCCCACGTCTCCGAGCAGCGCGACGAGAACGAGGCCTGCCGGGCCGGCTACGGAAGGACGCCGACGGCGCTCCTCGCCGACGCCGGTGCGATCGATGAGCGGTTCACCGCCGTCCATGCCACGCACCTCGAGGCCCGTGATGTGGCCATCCTCGGCGGCGCGGCTGCGACCTGCTGCCTCTGTCCGACCACCGAGCGCGACCTCGGCGACGGCGTCGGTCCCGCTCGCGAGCTCGTCGACGGCGGGGCGCGGCTCGCGCTCGGGTCTGACTCCCACGCCGTGATCGATCCGTTCGAGGAGGCGCGGGCGGTCGAGCTCGACGAGCGCCTCGCCAGCGGGGAGCGGGGACGAAACTCGGCGGCGGCCCTGCTCGCCGCCGCGACCGCGGGCGGCCACGGGGCGCTCGGCTGGCACGACGCCGGGAGGATCGAGCCCGGGGCGCCCGCCGACCTGGTCACGATCGGCCTCGATTCGGTCCGCCTCGCCGGCGCCGATCCGGAGAGCGCGATCCCGTCGCTGGTCTTCGCCGGGGCCGCCGCCGACGTGCGCGACGTCGTCGTCGGGGGCCGCGAGGTGGTCCGCGACCGCGCCCACCTCGAGCTCGACGTCGCCGAGGAGCTGCGGGCGGCCGTCGACGCCGTATGGCTGTGAGCGCGGAGCTCAGCAAAGGAGAGTTGTTCGTGCGGAGCGCGAACATTCCAGCGCTGTGAGCGCCCTCGTCGTCGACAACATCGGCCAGCTCGTCACCAACGATCCCGCGGCCGGCGAAGGGCCGCTGGGAGTGGTCCGCGACGCCGCGCTGGTCGCCGAGAACGGCGTGGTGGTCGCGGTCGAACGCGCCGGGCGCGCGGCCGGCGACGAGGCCGTCGACGCCGGCGGGCGCTGCGTCATCCCCGGCTTCGTCGACAGCCACACCCACCTCGTCTTCGCCGGCGACCGGGCGGAGGAGTTCGCCGAGCGAATGGCCGGCCGGCCCTACGAGGCGGGCGGGATCCGGGTCACCACCGAGGCCACCCGCGCCGCGAGCGCCGCCACGCTTCGCGGGCTGGCCGAGGCGCGGAGGGCGGAGGCGCTCCGGGCCGGGATCACGACGATCGAGATCAAGTCCGGCTACGGCCTCGACCTCCCGACCGAGCGCCGCCTCTGCGAGATCGCCGCCGAGCTCACCGACGAGGTCACGTTCCTCGGCGCGCACGCGGTCCCGCCCGAGTACGAGGACCGGGCCGACGACTACGTCGAGCTGGTCCGCGGCGAGATGCTCGGCAGCTGCGCGCCGCTATGCCGCTGGGTCGACGTCTTCTGCGAGCGCGGCGCGTTCGACGCCGAGCAGTCGCGCGCCGTGCTCGAGGCCGGGCGGGCAGCCGGGCTCGGGCTCCGCGTCCACGGCAACCAGCTCGGCCCCGGGCCCGGCGCCCGCCTCGCGGTCGAGCTCGGCGCCACCTCGGTCGACCACTGCACCTACCTCGAGGACGCGGACATCGAGGCGCTGTCCGGATCGGAGACGGTCGCGACCTTCCTCCCCGCCACCGACTTCTCGACCCGCCAGCCCTACCCCGACGCCCGCCGCGCGATCGACGCCGGCGCCACGGTCGCGCTGGCCACCAACTGCAACCCCGGCTCGAGCTACACCACCTCGATGGCGTTCTGCATCGCCCTCGCGGTCCGCGAGATGGGGATGACGATCGAGGAGGGGCTCCGCGCGGCGACCCTCGGCGGGGCAGCGGCCCTGCGCCGCGACGGCATCGGCCTGCTCGCACCCGGCGCCCGCGCCGACGCCGCGATCCTCGCCGCGCCGAGCTACGCGCACCTCGTCTACCGGCCCGGGGTACCGCTCGTCGCCGAGGCGATCGTCGGTGGCCGCCGAACGACCTGACCACAGGGCGCGTCAGCCTCGCCGCATCCCCCGCGCGATCACGACCCGCTGGATCTCGTTCGTGCCCTCGTAGATCTGGGTGATCTTCGCGTCGCGCATCATCCGCTCGACCGGATATTCGTTGACGTATCCGTAGCCGCCGAGGACCTGGACCGCCTCGACCGTCACCGCCATCGCCGTGTCGGAGGCGAACAGCTTCGCCATCGAGGTCCAGGTCCCGAGGCCCGGCTCGCCGCGGTCGGCCATCGCCGCCGCCTTGTAGAGCAGCTCGCGGGCGGCGGCGGTGCGGGTCTGCATGTCGGCGAGCTTGAACTGGATCCCCTGCATCTCGATGATCGGCTGGTCGAACGCGAGCCGCTCGTTCGCGTAGTCGATCGCGTAGTCGAGCGCCCCCTGGGCGATCCCGACGGCCTGGGCGGCCGCCCCCAGGCGGGTCCGCTCGAGCGTCGCGAGCGCCACCGCGAGCCCCCGCCCGACGTCGCCGATCACGTTCTCGGCCGGCACCCGGACGTCGGTGAACGAGGGCTGGCCGGTCGGCGAGCCGCGGATGCCGAGCTTGTGCTCGAGCTTCCCGGGGTCGAAGCCGGCGCGGTCGGCCTCGACGATGAAGGCGGTGATCCGGCGAGCCTCGAGGTCGGTCTTGGCGAAGACGACGTAGAAGTCGGCGATCGAGGCGTTGGTGATCCAGTTCTTCTGGCCGTTGATCACCCAGTCGGAGCCGTCGCGGACGGCGGTGGTCCGCATCGAGGCGGGGTCCGAGCCAGCCTCGGGCTCGGACAGCGCGAACGCCGGCGAGCGCTCGCCGCTCGCCAGCGCCGGCAGCCAGCGCCGCTTCTGCTCGTCGGTCCCGAACAGCTGGATCGGCAACGACCCGAGCTCCTGGATCATCAGGATCAGCGCGCTCGACGCGCAGGCCTTGGCGATCTCCTCGACCGCGATCTGGAGCATCAGCGTCCCCGTCCCGGTGCCGCCGTACTCGGTCGCGAACGGCAGCGCGAGGATGTCGTGCTCGGCGAGCAGCTCGCGGACGTCCCAGGGGTACTCGCCGGTGCGGTCGATCTCGGCGGCGCGGGGGCGGATCCGCTCGTCGACGATCCGCCGGATCACCTCGCGGAACTCGCGCAGCTCCTCGGGGATCTCGTAGACCCCGGTCAGCCCCGGAGGCGAGGAGGCGGTCACGCGGCGGCGAGTGCCGGGACGGCGATCTCGCCCGCGGCCGCCCGCCCGTCGCGCCAGGCCGGCTTCGCCAGCAGCACCTGCACGTCCCCGAGCCGGCGCTCGCGGAAGCCCGCCTCCGAGACGGTCAGATAGAGCGTCCAGAGGCGCCGGAAGCGCTCGTCGTAGCGGGGCGAGCGAAGCGCCTCGAAGGCGGCGTCGAAGCGCCGGCGCCATGCCGCGAGCGTCTCCGCGTAGTGGGGGGTGATGTCCGCCGCCCACACCGCCCGCAGGTCGGTCTCGCGCGCCAGGAGCTCGGCGATCAGCCCCCGCGAGGGCAGGCAGCCGCCGGGGAAGATGAGCGTGTTGGCGAAGCTCTTTCGCCCCTTCTCGAACTCGTATGCGCTGTCATCGATCACGATCGCCTGCAGCAGCATCAGCCCGTCCTCGCGGAGCAGCTCCGAGCAGCGACGGAAGAAGATCGGGAAGTACTGCCAGCCGACCGCCTCGATCATCTCGATCGAGACCAGCTTGTCGAAGCGGCCGCCCAGGTCGCGGTAGTCGAGCCCCACCACCTCGACCCGATCGGCGAGGCCGGCGGCCTCGATCCGCTCGGTCGCGAGGGCCCGCTGCGCGGGCGAGATCGTGGTCGCCGTCACCCGGCAGCCGTACTCGCCGGCGGCGTGGATCGCGAGCCCGCCCCAGCCGCTCCCGATCTCGAGCAGGTGGTCGCCGGGGCCGAGCTCGAGCCGGCGGCAGATCCCGTCGAGCTTCGCCAGCTGGGCCTCCTCGAGCGAGGCGTCGGGGCGCGGGAAGCGGGCGCAGGAGTACACGAGCCGCTCGTCGAGGAAGCTCGCGAACAGCTCGTTGCCAAGGTCGTAATGGGCGGCGATGTTGCGGCGGGCCCCGGCGGGGGTGTTGCGGGGGACGAGGCGGGCGGCGCGCTGGATCGGGCCGACGAGCGGCTGGACGGCGGCCCGGTAGCGGTCGAGGCGGGGGATCTCGCGGGCCGCGATCCGGCAGGCGGCGAGCAGGTCGTCGGCGTCCCAGAGCCCGTCGGCGTAGGCCTCGCCGCAGCCGGCGCTGCCGCGCAGGATCATCGTCCAGGCCCGGGGATCGTTGATCCGCACCTCGGCGCGAAGCTCCGCGTCCGCCGGCCCGAACGAGCGCCGCCGCTCGCCCTCGGCGACCACGACCCGGCCGGCATCGGCCCGTTCGAGCAGGCGCAGGAGGATCGCGCGGGCGGCCTGGGCGGCAGCGCTCACGCCGGCCGCCAGCGAAGCGGCTGTCCGAGGAGCTGGGAGACGGTGACCATCCGATAACTGCGCGACTTGAACGTCCTGATTATTCGCGGCAGCGCCGCGACCGTCTCTCCGCGCGGGCCGCCGCCGTCGTGCATGAGGACGATCGACCCGCGGTGGGTTCCCGACACCACCCGCGAGTAGATCGCTGCCGTCCCCGGCGTCGACCAGTCGCGGGGGTCGACGTCCCAGATGATCGTGCTCATCCCAGCCCGCCTCGCGTTCGCCACCGTCCCCCCGTTGAAGGATCCGTAGGGAGGGCGAAACAGGCACGGCTCAAAACCGGTCGCCGCCTTGATCCGCGCGGCGGTGGCGGCGATGCTGCCGAAGGATGGGAAGGCCTCGTGGTGGAGGCTGTGGTCGCCGATCTCATCGCCCGACGCGAGGATCCGGTTCATCACCGCCGCGTTGCCCGGCACCTCCGTGCCCACCTCGAAGAACGTGCCGTGGACGTGGTAGCGGTTGAGGATCGCGAGCACCTTCGGGGTGTAGATGCTCGGCCCGTCGTCGAAGGTGAGCGCCACCTCGTCCTTGCCGGTCGGGCCGTGGAAGGCGAGGCCGACGCCGGCCCTGCTGCAGCCCACCAGCCGCACGGGGCGGAGCTCGAAGCGGGCGCTGGTGCCGCTCGGCGCCCGGTCGTGGCAGGCCGCGAGCGTCGTGCACGCCGGTCCGCTCCAGGCGCTCTCGGCGTGGACGTTGTAGTGGCCGACGGCGAGCCCGGCGGCGTCCGGGGCGAGCTCGGCGCGGACCAGGTCCGTGTGGACGGCGAGCATCTTCGCCGCGATCGTCTTTCCCGAGCGCACCTCGCCCCCGGCCGTGAGCCGCTCGACACCCGCCGCCCAGGGTCCCTTCTCACCGCGACCGAGGCAGAGCCGGCGGAGGCCCGGGCGGCCCTCCCGGTGGAGAACCAGGCAGAGGTAGCGCGGCGTGCGGTCACCACGCCTTGGCAGCGGGCCGAGCAGCCGCCCGGAGATCCTCCCCCGCACCTGGAACGAGACGACCAGGCCGCGCCCCTTCTGGCCGATCGACACCCGGGCCAGGTCGAGCGGGCCGGCGACGTCGGCTCGGTCCCTGATCACGGTCCGCGCCGGCGGGCCGGCGCTCGCGCCGGCGCGAAGCGCGACGACCCCGACCACGGCGAGCCCGGCCACGATCGGCGGGAGGACCCGTGACGGCCTGCCTGAGATGACCCGGAGCACGGAGCTCATCTTTACCGCTCGCCCCGGCATTCCGCAAGGGTCTCGGTCCGGTGACGAGACGGGTTCGCGCTCGGCGGTCCGGTCGTGCGAGCCGCCGCATCGTCGAAGATTCCCGGCCGATGCGGCGCGCCAGCGTCTCGATCGCCTTGCTGCTCGCGGCGGCCTCCGCGCCAGCCGCGGCGTGGGCCGACAACCCGGCGGACGAGCCGCCGTTCGGCGGCGAGACCCCGCCGCCGCTCGTCCGTCCCTCGAGCGTGAACCAGCCGCCGCCGGGATTCCGGCTCAGCGCCCGCCGGGCGACGGCGATCGCGGCGGCGACGAGCGTCGTCCGTGGCGAGCGCGCCGACCACCGGAGGCTCCGCCCGATCGCGCTCGAGCGGGGCCGGCGTCAGTGGCAGGTCGAGTTCTTCGCCGGCTCCGGCGCGAGCCGCGAGCAGGTTGCGCAGGTGGTCGTCGACGACCGCACGGGGGCGGTGCTCGAGGCATGGAGCGGCACCCAGGTGACGGTCAAGCTCGCCCGCGGCTACTCGGGGGCGATCGCGCAGATGGTCAACGCGCCGTACGTCTGGCTGCCGCTCTGCGCGCTGTTCATCGTCCCGTTCTTCGACCCCCGCCGGCCGCTGCGGCTCGTCCACCTCGATCTCCTGGTGCTGCTCGGGCTCGGCGTCTCGCTCTACTTCTTCAACCGCGCGAACATCCGTGCCTCGGTAGCGCTCACCTACCCGGTCCTGGGCTACGTCTTCGCGCGGATGCTGATCGCCGGCCTGCGCCCCCGCGAGCGGCGCGGGCCGCTGATCCCGTTCGTCCCGGTCCGCTGGCTCGCGGTCGCCGCCGTGCTCCTCGCGGGCGGCCGGATCGCGCTCAACGTCACCGACTCCCAGGTGATCGACATCGGCGCCGCGGGCGTGATCGGCGCCGACCGCGTCGAGCACGCCCAGCCCCTCTACAACGGCGGCTTTTCCGAGGGACTGCCGGTGCGCGGCGACGTCTACGGCCCGTTCAACTACCTCGCCTACGTCCCGTTCGAGGCGGCGTTCCCGTTCGACGGCAAGTGGGACTCGCTGCCCGCCGCGCACGGCGCCGCGATCGCCTTCGACCTGCTGACCGCGCTCGGGCTCCTAGCGCTCGGCCGCCGGCTGCGGGCCGGTCCCGACGGGCGCGGGCTCGGGGTGGCGATGGCGTTCGCCTGGCTCGCCTACCCGTTCACCCTTTACACGATGAACGCCAACGCCGACGATTCGCTCGTCGCCCTCACGGTGGTCGGCGCGCTGCTCGCGATCGCCTCACCGGTCGGGCGCGGGGTGATGGTCGCGCTCGGGGCGGCGGCGAAGTTCGGCACGGCGGCGCTGGCGCCGCTGTTCGCGACCGCCACCGGCGAGCGCCGGCTGCGCTCGACGATCCTGTTCGCGGCGGCGTTCCTCGCCGTCTCGGCGGCGCTCTTCCTGCCGTTCGTCCCGCACGGGGGGCTCCGCGAGCTCTATGACCGGACGCTCGGCTACCAGGCCTCGCGAAGCTCACCGTTCAGCGTCTGGGGGCTCGCCCCGTCGCTCGACTTCCTGCGGGCGTTCGTGCGCGGCGCCGCGATCGCGCTCGCCGTCGCGGTCGCCTTCTACCCGCGCACCAAGTCGGCGCTCCAGGTGGCAGCGCTATCGGCGACGGTGATCGTCGCCGTCGAGGTCGGGGCGACGCACTGGTTCTACTTCTACGTGGTCTGGTTCCTGCCGCCGCTGCTGGCCGCCGCGTTCGCCGCCGAGCGCGTGATCGCCCCGGTCCGGGTCCGGCGGGAGAAGCCGGCGATCAAAGCAATCTCGTCTCCAGCCTCCCCAGCTCGGGTGAGCTGATCACGTGCCGGACCCGGGGGACGCACCGAACATTGCCATCAACCCGCGAGCTCGTTCGAGATCGTTAGGGGTGGCGCGCGGAGGGCTGCAGCATGCGCGTAGCAGTCCGGACACTCGACCTCCGGCCAGCCTCGCCCTAGGGTCCGGATGTCCATCGATGCGCTCGACAGCCGCCGCCAGGTCGCGTTGCGCCTGCGGGAAGCCCAGCAGGCTGAACAGCACCATGTTCGCGACGCTCTCCGCATCGTGCGCGGAGAGCGACGCCAGGAACACGGCCAACTCCTGTACCTGTTCATCCCCGACCCCTTCGAGTCGATGCCGAACGGCCGCCTCGGCGCTGCCCGCCCGGTACGTGGCCCGCAGACGCTGCTCCAAGCCCTCGACCGCCATGTAGCCATCGCCGGTGGAGTAACCGCCATCAGTGAACGCGACCTCATCGGCGTAGGCTGGCGGATGCGGCGTCTCGTCGTCGCCGCCTTCGAGGGTCAAACCGGACGGCCAGTGCGGCCGCATCTCAAAGAATCCGACGAGCTGTGCGTCGGGGGCGCCGCGGTAGTCAACGAACGACCAGCCGTGTTGGTCGACCGGCTCCCCGTTGCTGACGGTGACCCGGACGTCACTGCGTGCCGAAGGGAAGACCAAGCCCGAAATGCCGAGCGCGCGTAGGTAGAGGCCGACTATCTTGCAGAGGTTGCCGCCGCCCCTTGCCTGATCCATCAGTGACGGCCACAGCTCGGCCGGGTGGTCGAGATCGGCCCGGTTGGGAAAGCACCGGAACGGCGTTCCGTCGGCCGCTACGACGCTCAGGCGGGAGATGGTCCGACAGAGCCACGTCGCCGCCGCTGTTCGGCGCAGGTCGAGCACGTTGGGCACATGAACCTCACGAAGCTCCAGCTCTATGCCTGTCACCACACCCAGGGGCACATCTCGGTCCCCGCGCTGAGCGAACGGCATGTAGCGAAGGACGACCCGCGGGAGGTGCGGTGCCATTCCCACGGCGGCGATCATGTCGTCGTCCGCCGGCACGGTGCCGTCGTATACCTCGACATGGCCCTCCGCGGTTCGGGCGGTCATGTAGAAGCGCATCTCGCGTGCGAGGGTGCCGCCGTCGTTCCCCATTGAGTCGACGCAAACGGTGCTTTCTCTCCCGCGGGGCAGGGTCCAATCGCCGTCGTACCGACGCGGTACTCGGTGCTCGTCCCCCGCGGCGGGCTCAGTCG
>JBKPNB010000005.1:0-6865 GCA_046732395.1 Actinomycetota bacterium
GCCCACGACCGCGGCGCGACCCGCGCCGGCGCGGCGATCGCCTCTGCGGGCGCCTGGTCGGACCGGCTCGCGGCCGGCGCCGGCGCCGATCCCGAGCCGCGGATCGTCCCCTTCCGCGGGGCCTACCTGCGGCTTCGCCCCGAGCGCCGCGACCTCGTCCGCGCCAACATCTACCCCGTCCCCGACCCCGAGCTGCCGTTCCTCGGGATGCACATGACGCGCACCATCGACGGCGAGGTGGTCCTCGGCCCGTCGGCGCTGATGGTCGGAGCCCGCGACGGGTACCGCCTGCGGCGCGTGCGCGGTCGCGACCTCGCCGACACCCTCGCCTGGGCGGGGACGTGGCGGCTGCTGGCCCGCCAGTGGCGCTACGGCCTCGGCGAGCTCCGGGCGGCGGCGAGCCGGCGCGCGTTCGTCGCCGCGCTTCGTCGCTTCGTCCCCGACCTGCGCGCCGCCGACGTCCTCCCCGGTCCGGTCGGGATCCGCGCCCAGGCGCTCGCCCGCGACGGGCGGCTGCTCGACGACTTCGCGGTGTCGCGAACCGAGCGCGCCCTCCACGTCCGCAACGCTCCGTCGCCGGCGGCGACGGCGTGCCTGGCGCTGGCGCGGACGATTTGCGACCGCGCGGAGGCCGAACTCGAGATCGGCTAGCCGCCGAGCTTCGCCGGGACCGGCACCACCTGCGGCCCTCGTCCGGCGACGGACGTCGTCCGCTGGTAGGACTCGCGGAGCTGGGTGGCGTCGGCCTCGCCGTTGCGGAGCGCGGGGCCGACCGGGAGCACCTCGTAGCTCGGGATGCTGACCCAGGTCGGTACGTAGTGGACCATCTTCGCCTCGACCTTGCCGCCCTCGGCCACGAAGCTCACCAGCGCGACCAGTCCGTCCTGGGTCGTCGCAGGGAGGCCGGCGAGCGGGCTCTGGTTCGAGACGAGGTTGCCCTCCGAGTAGACGACGGGCTTGCCGTTCACCCAGCGGATCGGCTGGACGACATGCGGCCCCTGGGCGACGATCGCCACCACCCCCGACATCGCCGTCACCTTCTTCGCCAGCGCGACCTGGCCCGAGCTCGGCGTCTGCTGGTACTCGGGGACGATCCCGCCGCCCCAGTGGAGGTTGACGATCACCGCATCGGCGCCGGCCTTCAGGTCGCGCTTCACCTCGGAGCGGATCAGGCTCGGCTTCGCGATGTTCACCGACCACGCGTGGGGGGCCGGGATCCCGTTGGTGTCGGTGGTGAAGGCGAGGAAGCCGAGCTTGACCCCCTTGACCTTGACGATCACGGGCTTTCGCTGGGCGGCCGGGGAGGGAAACGAGCCGTCGTGGACGACGCCCGCCTTGGTCAGCGCCGCGCCGGTCTGGTCGATTCCGTCCTGGCCCTGATCGAGCGAGTGGTTGGACGCCGTGTCGCAGGCGTCCCAGCCGGTCTGGGCGACGGCCTTGGCCAGCTCCGGCGGCGTGTTGAAGATCGGGTAGCTCGTCGGCGGCGCGGAGGTCATCGGCGTCTCGACGTGGCAGAGGGCGAGGTCGGCGCCGCGTATGTAGGAGCGGATCCGGTCGAACATCGGCGCGAAGTCGTAGTTCGAGCCGCCGCCGAGGGTCAGCGCGCGCTCCCAGACCGGCGAATGGATCAGCAGGTCGCCGCTCGCCTCGACCGTGAACTTGACCCGCTGCGCGCGGGCCTCGGCGCGCCGCAGCGCTGCCGTCAGCTTCGGGTTGGTGGTCCCGCCGCCGAGGTCGCCGGCGATCGCCAGGACCGCCACCAGGAGGACGACGAGGAAGATCACGATCGCGGCAAGCCGGCGGCGGCGGACGGCGACCTGCCGCTGGCGACGCCGCCGCTCCACGCGCTGGTTCCGGCGCCGGTCCTCCTCGCGCCACTCCACGAGTGAGATTGTGGCGAGTGGTTGGGACGCTTGATCTAGGTCTTGACTACGCTCGCTTCGCCGATCGGCCTGCGTCCTCGAGCTGCTCGGTTTTCGGAGCCTCGCTCCCGCCTGCCATAATACTTGCGTGAGCAAGCTTCCTAACGAGACCGCGATCGGGCGGGTCGAGCTGACGGTCCGCGACGTCGCCCGGTCGGTCGACTTCTACGCGGGGACGCTCGGGCTCGAGCCGCTCGCCCGCGACGGCGCGGAGGCGAGGCTCGGTGCCGGCGGCGAGCCGCTCCTCGTCCTCCACGGCGATCCCGACGCGCCGGAGCGCCCGCGCCGGACGACCGGGCTCTTCCACTTCGCGGTCCTCGTCCCCTCGCGCGCGGATCTCGCGGGCTCCCTGATCCGGCTCGCCGAGCGGCGCTGGCCGCTCAGCGGCGCCTCCGACCACCTCGTCAGCGAGGCGCTCTATCTCTCCGATCCGGACGGAATCGGAATCGAGATCTACCGCGACCGCCCGCGCTCGGAATGGCCGCGCGACGACGGCGCGATCCGGATGGCGACGATCCCGCTCGACCTCGACTCGGTGATCGCCGAAGCGGGCGGCAACGCGCCCGCGGGCGAGGTCCCACCGGGCACCCGAATCGGGCACGTCCACCTCAACGTCGCCGATCTCGACGCCTCCGAGCGCTTCTGGTGCGACATCGTCGGCTTCGACGTGACCGTTCGCGGCTATCCGGGGGCGCTGTTCGTCTCGGCCGGCGGCTACCACCATCACCTCGGGCTCAACACCTGGAACGGTCCCGGCGCACCGCCGCCCCCCGGCGGGGCGATCGGCCTGCACCGGTTCTCGCTCGAGGTCCCCGACCGGGCTGCCGCGGAGGCGCGCGAGCGCCTCGCCGCCGCCGGCGTCGAGGTCGAGGCGGGGGACGGGGGGCGGACGGTCGTCCGCGACCCCGCCCGGATCGCGGTCGAGATCGCGGCCTAAGCCAGCTAGCCGAGGCGCTCGACGATCATCGCCTCCCCCTGGCCGCCGGCGACGCACATCGTCTCCAGGCCGACCTCGTGATCGTCGGTCTCCATCGCGTTCAGGAGCGTGGTCATGATCCTCGCCCCCGTCATCCCGAACGGGTGGCCGAGGGCGATCGCCCCGCCGTGCGTGTTGAGCTTCTCGAGCGGGATGTCGCACCCGTCCATGATCGGGATCACCTGGGCGGCGAACGCCTCGTTGAGCTCGACGGTGCCGACGTCGTCGATCGTCATCCGGGCCCGATCGAGGACCTTCTTGATCGCGCCGATCGGAGCCACACCCATGTACTCCGGTTCGTTGCCCCAGGTGGCGGCGGTGACGATCCGCGCCCGCGGCGCCAGTCCGAGCTCCCTGGCCCGCTCATCCGACACCACCAGGACCGCCGCGGCGCCATCGTTGAGCGGGCACGAGTTGCCCGCGGTCACCTTGCCGCCCTCGCGGAAGGCGGGCTCGAGCGCCGCCAGCTTCTCGAGGGTCGAGGTCGGGCGCGGACCGTCGTCCTTGGCCACCTCGGTCCCGTCGGGCAGCGTTACCGGCGTGATCTCGCGGTCGAAGTACCCCGACTCCTGCGCCGCGACGGCGAGCTCCTGCGAGCGCTGCGCGTACTTGTCCATGTCGGCGCGGCTCACCTCGTAGCGGTCGGCGACGTTCTCCGCGGTCAGCCCCATCGCGATGTATGCGTCGGGCTGATCGTCGTTCCCCTTCAGGTTCTCGTTCTGGTCTGCCTCGCCAGCCGGTTCGGTGCGCTCGTTGTAGCGGCTCACCCACTCGACCCCGGCAGCGATGTAGGCGTCGCCCTGGCCGGCCTTGACCGCGTTGGCGGCGTGGCGGATCGCGTCGAGGCTCGAGGCGCAGTAGCGGGAGATCGTCACCCCGTTGACGGTCTCCGGGAGCTTCCTCGAGAGCAGGACGATGATCCGGCCGATGTTGAAGGCCTGGAGTCCCTGCGGCATCCCGCACCCGCAGAAGACGTCCTCGATCGACTCCGGGGCGATGGCGGGGTTGCGCTCCAGCAGCGCGTCGACGGTGTCGGCCGCGACCTCGTCGGGGCGAAGCTGGGCCAGCGATCCCTTGAACGCGCGGCCGATCGGGGTGCGAACGGCGTCGACGATGACGGCTTCGGGCATTGAGGAGGGCTCCCTTCGGTCGTTGCCGGATCGGCAATCGTAGGGCCAAGAGCGAGTTTCCGAGCCTCTAACCTCCATCGCGTGAGCGAGGGAGCGACCGTCGGAGTGGAGCTCGCGCCGGAGCGGGCGGCGGCGATGGTCGACGAGGGCGCCGTGCTCGTCGACGTCCGCCGCGACTATGAATGGGATGCGGGTCACGTCGCCGGCGCCCGTCACATCGAGGTGAACGAGCTGACGGCGGCCGCCGGCTCGATCCCACGCGAGCGGCCGGTCGTCTTCGTCTGCCGCTCAGGCAGCCGCTCGGCGTTGGCCGCGGCGGCGTTCCGCGAGGCGGGCTGGGACGCGCACCACGTGGAGGGCGGATTGCACGCCTGGGTCGAGGTGGGGCTGCCGATCAACGGCGAGATCGCCGAGCCACGCCCCGAATAACCCCACGGACGCCGGCCGGGCGACAAGGCGCCTTGTAGCAATCCGCACCATTACGCGTGGACAGCGTCCGAGCGGTCCACTACGTTCGCCTCAGGGTCGACGCGGAAACGGCGTCCATAGCGGCGCCGGCCCCCATCGACAGCCACGAGAGAGCGGCTCGAAAGGAGCACGTATGCCGACCGGATACTGCGTCAAGGAGCGCAAGAAGGTCGAGATCCAGAACCCTCAGCAGGTGACGATGAAGAACGGTCGTCCCGCGATCCAGGGCACCTGCCCCGACTGCGGCACGAAGATCTTCAAGATCGGCAAGCTCGAGGCCTAGCTCCGCTCGACTCCCAGCCTCCCGGCCGGCGCGCCCGGGCCGACCGGCGCCGGCGGCGCGAGGGCGATCCGGTCGCCTCTCGCGGAGCACACCGATTCGAGCGCCTGGAGCGCGGTCGAGCAGCGCCTCAGGGTCCTCGTGCGGCGCGAGCTCGGCGCTCATCTCGCAGGTGTGAGCGGCGTCACACGCGGTCGTTTGCGTTGAACCGCACCATCTGGGTGGGAGTATCTCCCCTGATGAGCGGCCGGCACGCAGGAATGCGCGCATGAGCGCTGCCTCCCTGATCGGCGAGGCACGGGTCCGCGAGGCCTATGCCGCCCACGGCGGCGAGCTCTACGGATTCGCGATGCGGTCGCTGCGCGACCACGGGCTCGCCGAGGAGGCTGTCCAGGAGACGTTCATCCGCGCCTGGCGCGCGGGGGAGCGCTTCGACCCCGAGATCGGCTCGCTTCGCACCTGGCTGTTCGCCATCCTCCGCAACGTCGTCATCGACCTCGGACGCGCCCGCTCGGCTCGCCCGGAGGTGCTCGACGAAGCGCCCGAGGGAAGCGACGAGCCGCTCGAGCAGGCGCTACTCGCCTGGCAGGTGGAGGAGGCGTTGCGGCGGATCGGCATCTCGCACCGGCAGGTGATCGTCGAGACTTACTTCCGCGGCCGCCCCTACGCCGAGCTCGCGACCGAGCTCGGCGTGCCCGAGGGGACGATCAAGAGCCGCGTCTACTACGGCCTCCGCGCATTGCGGAATGCGCTCGAGGAGCTTGGCTATGAAGGCTGACGACTGCCGCCGCTGGCGCGAAAACCTCGGGGCGCTGGTCCTCGACCAGCTCGAGCCCGAGGAGCGCATCGCCACCGAGGCGCATCTCGAGGGCTGCGCCGAGTGCCGGGCCGAGCTCGACCTGCTCGCCCCCGTCGCCCGCGCGCTTCCGCTCGCCGATCCCGACCAGCTGGCGAGCGCGCCCTCGCCGCCCCGCTCGCTCGCATTCCGAATCGCCCGGGGGATCGCCGCCGAGCGTCGAGCCCGACGCCGTCGCCGGGTGTGGATCGGGGCCGGCGCCCTCGCCTCGGCGGCCGCCGCCGCGACGCTCGCAGCGCTGCTCCTCGTCGGCGGCGGCTCGACGTCGAGCCCGGCGCCCCCCGCCCGTGAGGTGGCCTTCACCTCGGTCCCGCGCGGCGTCGAGATCCGCGCCTCGCTCGCGCCCCGCCCGTGGGGCAGCGAGATCAGCCTGCGCGTCCGCGGCATCACCCCCGGAACCCGTTGCGAGGTGTGGCTGCGGCGCCCTGACGGCAGCCGCGTGTCGGCCGGGTCGTTCCGCTACCGCTACGAAGGCGGAAGCGACGGCGCCGAGCTCAGCTCCTCGCTCGCGCCCTCGGAGGCCCGGGCGATCGGAGTCCGGGCGGGCGACCGGACGTTCGTGGCGCGGATGTCCTAGAGGGCTGATAGCCGTCCGGATCGGCGCCCGAACGGCGATTGCGCGGATTCGCAGCCGCGGCGATCGCCGGGGGTGGAAGAATTGGCCCGAGGTGGCAACCGAAGGGGCCCAGAGACCGCTCGAGCTGATCCTCGCTCGCAACCTGCTGACGAGCCTCTCGACCCCCGCCTTCCTGGTCGACGGGAGCGGCCGCCTGCTCTTCTACAACGAGGCCGCCGGCGCGATGCTCGGGCGCTCGTTCGAGGAGAGCGGACAGATGAGCGCCGACGAGTGGACCGGCCTGTTCGGGCCGCTGAGCGACGAGCGCGATCCGATCCCGGTCGACCAGCTGCCGCTGACGAGCGCGCTGCGTGACGGCCGGCCCGCCCACGGGCGCTTCTGCATCCGCTCCGTCCAGGGAGTCGAGCACACGATCGAGGCCAGCGCCTTCCCGCTCGTCGGGTCCGGCGACGAGGAGACGGGGGCGATGATCCTCTGGTGGCCGGGCGAGGGCGCGGGGTCCCGGCGGTGAGGGTCAAGGTCTGGGGCGCGCGCGGCTCGGTCCCCGCTCCGGGACCGAACATGAACCGCTACGGGGGCAACACCTCGTGCGTCGAGGTGACGCTGGCCAGCGGCGAGAAGCTGATCCTGGACGCCGGCACAGGGATCCGCAGCCT
>JBKPNB010000006.1:0-7243 GCA_046732395.1 Actinomycetota bacterium
GGCGGGCGAGGCGATGGCCAGCGCCCGCGAGAACGCCGCCGAGGCGGTGGTGGGCGCGCGCGACAACGCGGTCGAGGCGGTCGCCACCGCGCGCGACAACGCCGCCGACGCCGTCGCGACCGCCAGGGACAACGCCGCCGAGGCCGTCGCGACCGCGAGGGAGAACGCGGCCGACGCGGTCGCCACCGCCCGCGAGAACGCCGCCGAGGCGATCGCCAAGGTGAAGCCGCGCCTTCGCGGGGTCTTCCACGAGTGGGCGTTCCCGGTCGCGATCCTCGCCGGCGTCGCGCTCGTCGTCGCCGCGCCGGACGGCCGCGCCCGGCTCGCCGCCGCGATCTACGCCTTCTCGCTTTCGGGGCTACTCGGCACCAGCGCGCTCTATCACCGGGTCAACTGGCGCCGGCCGGAGATCCGGCGCTGGATGCGGCGCCTGGACCACTCGATGATCTTCCTGCTGATCGCCGGCACGGTGACGCCGTTCGCGGTCCTCGTCCTCAGCGGGGCCTTCGCCCAGGCGATCCTGATCGCGGTCTGGGCCGGTGCCGCGGTGGGGATCGTGGTCGAGGTGGTCTGGGTCGACAGCCCGAAGTGGGCGTCGACCGTCGTCTACGTGGTCGTCGGCTGGATCGGGGCCGTCGCCTTCCCGGCGATCGCGATCGACGCCGGGATCGGGGCTGGGATCCTGATCGCGCTCGGCGGGCTCCTCTACACCGCCGGCGCGGTCGTCTACGCGCGCGAGCGGCCCGACCCCAACCCCGCCGTCTTCGGCTACCACGAGATCTTCCACGTCCTCGTCCTCGCCGCCGCCGCCGCCCACTTCGCGGCGGTCGCGATCTACGCGTTGCCGGCCGGCGCCTAAGTGCTCACCGCCGCAAGTACCGCGGGGGAGCACTAGCGATGGGCGAGTCGAAGTGGTCGCTGTGGTCGGAGGACTCCGTCCTCTCGATCGCCTCCAAGAATTCGGCACTATCGGTCGGCTCGGTCGGCTCGTTCGCCTCGTTCGGTTCGATCGGCTCCGCGGCCTCATCGCTCTCGATCGGCTCGGTGGCGTCGTTCGGCTCGGTGATGTCGGCCGCCTCGAGCGCCTCGGTGATGTCGGCGGCGCAGCACGGCGCGGTGATGGGCGAGCCCGACCCGGGCGCCGCGAGGCTGGCGGCCGCGGTGATCATCGGCGCCGGGCTCGTCGTCGGCATCGCCGCCCTCGCGCGGCGCTGAGCTACCGCTAGCTGGCGCGGGACTCTAGCCCGCAGCCGCTGTGGCAGCGCCCGCCGGCGCCTTCGCCGCCTCGATCAGCCCCCGCACCTCGTCCTCGCGGCCCGCTCGCAGGAGCTCGATCGGGTCCGGCGAGCCGTTGACGATCGACTCGAAGAACTCCTTGCGGTCCTGATAGGTGGGGAGGTTCGCCTTCGCCCATCCGCGGCTCGCGTTGAGGAGGACGGCGAGCCGGGCGTATGGCTCACCGAAGGCGGCCGCGACCTCGCGCTTCATCCGCTTCGCAAGGGCGGGTGAGGCGCCGGCGGTCGAGATCGCGATCGCCAGCGGCCCGGTGCGGAGGATCGCCGGGAGGATGAAGTTGCAAAGAGGGGGCACGTCGACGACGTTGACGAGCATCGCGCGGCGCTCGGCGCCGTCGTAGACCGAGATGTTCACGTCGGTGTCGCTGGTCGCCGCGATCGCCAGGAAGCGCCCGTCGAGGTCGGCGTCGCGGAATTCGCGCCGCTCCCAGGCGATCGAACCCTCGTCGGCATAGGCCTCGAGCTCGGGCACCGCCGACGGCGCGACGAGCGTGACCCGGCCGTCGCAGGCGAGCAGCCCCTCGACCTTCTCGAGCCCGACCTCGCCGCCGCCGACGACCAGGCAGCTTCGCCCCGACAGCCGCAGGCAGGCGATGTAGAGGGGCGTCTCGAGGAGGCCGGCGACGCACGACTGATCGCAGATCCCCTTCCGGAGCTGGCAGACGCACTCCTTGCCGGCGTAGGCCTGGGCGGGCATCTCGAAAGAAGGTTAGACGCCGCAGTGCTGAACTAATCGCGGCGATGACCGCACGGTCCCGCACGCCGAGCTGCGGCTCGGCGCCGGCGCGGCCAAGGGGCGGGCTTATCCTTGGCCCCGATGGCGATCGCGTCGCCGCCGGAGCTCAGCACCAACCCGCTGAAGCGGATCCGAGGCGACCTGCAGACCGAGCGCGCCGGCCGAGAGGCGAACCTGCCGCCCGGCCCGAAGCTGCCGAGCCTGGCCCGCACCGAGCGGATGCGGCGCGACCCGCTCTCGGTGCTGCTCCCCGCCTACGAGGAGTACGGGCCGATCTTCGCGACTCGGATCTTCCACTCGCTGATCGTCTTCATGATCGGCCCGGAGGCGAACCGCTTCATGCTCGTCACCGACCGCGACAAGTTCCGTTGGCGCGACGGCAGCCTCGGGGACCTGATCCCGCTGATCGGCGATGGCCTCTTGACCACCGACGGCGACTACCACGATCGCGCTCGCCAGATCATGCTGCCGGCGTTCCACCGCGAACGGATCGCGGGGGCGGGCTCGGTCATGACCGCCGAGGCCGAGCGCGCGCTCGCCGGCTGGCGCGCCGGCGGCCGCGTCGACCTCTACGACTGGACCCGCCACGTCGCGATGCGGGTTGCGATGCGCGCCCTGTTCGGCCTCGACCCCGACCGAGCGGGGGTCGACGTCGCCGCAACCTTCGAGCGCGGCCTCGCCTTCTACGAGCGCGAGTACTTCCTCCAGGTGGTCCGCGGCCCGGGCAGCCCGTTCGCGCGCCTGCGCCGGGTTCGCGCGGTGCTCGACCGGATCGTCCTCGACGAGATCGCGCGGCGGCGCCGGAACGGCGGGGGCGAGGACATCCTCAGCCTGCTCGTCGCCGCGACCGACGCCGCCGGCCTCGGACTCACCGACGAGCAGATCCGCGACCAGGTCCTGACGCTGCTCTTCGCCGGCCACGACACGACAACCTCGACCGTCGCCTTCCTCTTCTACGAGCTCGCCCGCCGCCCCGACATCGCCGCCCGCCTCGCCGCCGAGCGCGCCGCCGTCGCCGGCGACCGCGAGCCCACCGCGGATGAGCTCTCCTCGAAGATGCCCGAGCTCTCGGCGGCGGTCGAGGAGACCCTGCGGCTCTACCCGCCGGCCTGGATCGGCCCGAGGCGTGCCGCGGTCGACTTCGAGTTCCACGGCTACCAGGTTCCGGCCGGCTACCCCGTCAACTACTCCTCCTGGATCAGCCACCGCCTTGCCGACGTCTTCGACGACCCGCACTCCTTCCGCCCCGAGCGATTCGCCCCCGAGGCACGGGCGAAGATCCCCAAGGGCGCCTACGTGCCGTTCGGCGGCGGCCCCCGGATCTGCATCGGGATGCGCTTCGGCGAGCTCGAGGTGCGGGCGATCGCGGCCTCGGTCCTGCACCGGTTCCGGCTCGAGCTCGAGCCGGGCTGGAACCTGCGGGTGCGGCAGATGCCGACCCTCTCCCCGCGCGGCGGGCTGCCGATGCGGGTGCGCTCGCCCGCCTAGCCGGAGGCCCGACATAGGATCTCGCCGCGTGCCGAGCCCCGATCGCGCCCGTCGAATCCAGCTCCGTCGCATGCTCGCCGAGTGCGTCCGCATCGGCCTCACCCGCTCCGGCTTCCTCCTCGTCGCCGGCATCGCGGTCTTCGTCCCGATCGGCTTCATCGAGGGGTTCGGGCTGAGCGCGGTCGACGTCGACGGCCTCCACGGCCCGTCGGTGGCGGCGGTCATCGTCGCCGTCGTGGTGCTGGCCGGCACCGAGCTCGTCGGCGAGATCCTCTACAGCGGAATCGTCACCCGCACCGCCGTCGACGACCGCACCGGCGAGGGTCACTCGATCGGCCAAATCGCGCGGACGCTCCCGTACGGGCGGCTGATCCTCGCCGACATCCTTGTGGCGCTCGCCGTCACCGTCGGCGTCCTGTTGCTGATCGTCCCCGGGCTCGTCCTCCTCGGGTGGTTCGGGCTCGTCGGCCCGATCATCGAGGTCGAGCGACCGCGGCTGCTGGCGTCGTTTCGACGCAGCCGCGAGCTGATCAGGCATCGCTTCCTGCGCGCCGGCGGCCTGATCATCGTCGCCGGCCTCGCCAGCGAGATCCTCGGCGAGGTGCTTCAGACCGGGATCAGCGACGCGCTCGGGAACACGCACCTCGCCGAGACCGGCGCGGCCGCTGCCTCGGGGCTCCTCACCGCGCCGCTCTTTGCCCTCCCAGTCGCGGTGCTCTACGTCGAGCTCGCCGGGCCGCCGCCGGCCGACGGGGGCGGCGAGGGGTCCGGCTCGGCCTCGGTGGGGGTTGGCGCGCCGCCGATCAGCTCCTGCATGCGGCGGTAACGGCGCGCGTGGCGGCCCGCGCGCCTCTGCGCCCGGGCGAGCTTGCGGCTGCCGGGCTTGTAGCGGCGGCGCGCCCAGGGAGAGTTCGGCTTCGCCAGGCGGACCGCGCCGACGATCCCGAAAAACGGGATCGGGATGCCCGCCACCGCGAGGATGATCTTGCCCTTGAGCGCCGCGATCGCGCAGAACAGGATCACCACGACGAGCACCACGACGATCGTGATCACCGACGTGGTGTCCTCCTTCGATAACGGCGACCCGCCCAGGACGATCGCGCCGCCGAGGAGGGCGGCGATCACGACCGCGTCGACCGAGCTGCGGCCCTCCTCTGACCAGTAGACGTCCTCGAGGTGAAGCCAGAGCGCGAACTCGTCGAGCGTGAGGCCGGCGCCGATTCCGAACGCGATCGCGAAGACGTCGAGCCACGGCTCCCCCGGCCGCAGCGCGAACTCGAGAAAGCCGGCGAGGAGCAGGAGGACGATGCCGAAGACGAGGTGGTGGATGTGGAGCTCACCCGTCTTCACGCTCCCCGGCCACCACGGCACTTTCGGGCTCCGCATCAGCCGCGCGCTGGTGCGGATGAAGGCGAACGTGAGCAGCATCGCGGCGAGCAGCAGGAACGCCGCGAACTGCCGCGGCTGGCCCGGGATCAGCTTGATATCGATCGTGATGTCTGCCGCCACCAACATGCCTAGCCCCTCTCGAGCATGGACGTCGATCGTATCCCGCTCGGTTACGGATCGCTCCAAGGGCGCCGAAGCCCCCTGCTACCCTCGCCGTCCGACCGGCGGGGCATCTTCCCCGTCGCTTCTATGAGTGGAGCCAATCGTCCGAGGACGCAGCGATGCGCCTGATCGTCACCGAGAAGAACAATTCAGCGAAGAAGATCGCGGAGATCCTGAGCGGGGGGTCGGCGAAGGCCGACGCCGCGTACAAGGTGCCTTTCTACGAGTGGTCGGACTCGGCCGGCGACCACATGGCGGTCGGCCTCAAGGGCCACGTCCTGAACCCGGCGTTCCCGGAGGGCTACTCGAACTGGCAGGAGACGGACCTCCACGAGCTGATCGACGCCGAGATCGTCAAGGAGCCGACCGACAAGAACGTCGTCAAGGCCGTCCACAAGGCCGCCAAGGGGGCCGACGAGATCGTGATCGCGACCGACTACGACCGCGAGGGCGAGTTGATCGGGCTCGAGGCGCTGGAGCAGATCCTGGAGGCGAATCCCGCCGTCATCGGCGCGACCGACGGCTCGACGAGCGTCGAGGATCGGCCCCGCATCAAGCGGGCGCGCTACTCGGCGCTCACCAAAGATGAGATCGAGCGCGCCTTCGCGAACCTCGACGAGCTCTCCTACGACCTCGCGTACGCCGGCGCGGCGCGCCAGGACATCGACCTGATCTGGGGCGCCACGCTTACGCGCGCGGTGTCGCTCGCCACCCGCCGGTTCGGCTCCAACTTCCTCTCGGTTGGACGGGTTCAGAGCCCGACGCTGGCGCTGATCGTCGAGCGCGAGCTCGAGCGCCGGGCCCACGTCCCGAAGCCCTACTGGGAGGTGTTCGCCCGCTTCCAGCACCCCGACGAGGCGTTCGAGGCCCACCACGCGACCGACCGCTTCTGGGAGCGCTCCGAGGCCGACGCGGCGATTGCCGGGACGAAGAGCCCGGGGCTCGTCGCCGAGCTGAGCTCGAAGCGCAACTCGCGGCGCCCGCCGGCGCCCTACAACACCACCGCCTTCACCACCGACGCCTCGAGCCGGCTGGGGATCACGCCGGCGACGGCGATGCGGGTGGCGGAGGACCTCTACATGGACGGGTTCATCTCCTATCCGCGGACCGACAACACGGTCTACCCGCGGTCGCTGAACACGCGCGAGCTCGTCTCCTCGCTGGTACGGATCCCCGACTTCGACGCCGCGGCGCCACTGCTGGACGGCGATCTGGTCGCGACCCGAGGCCGCAAGGAGACCACCGACCACCCGCCGATCTATCCGACCCAGGCGGTCTACCCGAACGCGCTCGACGGGACGAAGCGCCGCGTCTACGAGCTCGTCGTGCGCCGGTTCCTCGCCACCTTCTCGCCGCCGATGGTCACCGAGTCGACGCGCGCCGACATCGATGCCGGGTCCGAGCGCTACTTCGTCCGCGGCTCCGTCGTCGTCGACCCGGGGTACGCGGCGATCTACACCTACGCGCGATCGGCCGACGAGGAGATCCCGAGGCTCGAGAAGGGCCAGGAGCTGCCGCTCGACGGCGATCCCTGGATCGTCGACAAGGAGACCCAGCCGCCGTCGCGGATCAGCCAGGGCAAGCTGGTCGAGATGATGGAGGAGCGCGGCCTGGGGACGAAGGCCACCCGCGCGGACATCATCCAGAAGCTGTATGACCGCGGGTACGTGTTCGGCAATCCGCCGGAGCCGTCGGAGACCGGGATCGCGATGTACGAGGCGTTCCATCGGTTCGTGCCGCGGATGGCGACCCCCGAGATGACCGCCGAGCTCGAGGAGGACATGGACCAGATCGCCGCCGGCAGCACCTCGAAGGACGAAGTCCTGCGGGTCAGCCGCGAGATGCTCCACTCGACCACCAGCGAGCTCGAGGAGCGCCGCGAGGACCTCGCGAAGCAGATCTGGGCGGGGATGGACCGCGACAAGTTCCTCGGTCCCTGCAAGGTCTGCGAGGAGGCCGGCCGCCGCCACGAGGACGGATCCCCGAACCGGCTGCGGGTGATCGAGCTCAAGGGCGGCAAGCGGATGTACGGCTGCGAGGGCTAGGACCGGGACAACCCCGACTCGCCCGATTCATGTCAGGTCTCCGGGCCGCTTCCGGGGCGCGGCTACGAGCTCTGGCGGCTCGAGGAACGCTGCTCGATCTGCGGCGAGATGCCGCGGCTGACAGTGAA
>JBKPNB010000007.1:0-12477 GCA_046732395.1 Actinomycetota bacterium
GATCAAGCTCGACGCGCCGGCGACCGAAGATCCTCGTTTCTGGGCCCAGATCGACCGCTACGTGGAGGCCCGCTGGCCGGTGGTCGCCCTGGTCCGCGACCCCGCCGGCCTGCCGGAGCCGGAACGCGGGAAATGGCTCGGTGCCCTCGCCTGGTCGGAGGTCGAGCCACGCCTCGCCGAGCTCGACGTCCGCCCGCCGCCGCTCGCCGAGCAGTGGCGCGACCTCCTGGCGGTGATGCGGGAGGACGGCGACTTCCTCCACGCACCGCCGTCGACCTCGCGCGAGATCGCGGCCGCGGTCGAGTGGCTCGACCGCCGCCGCGATGCGCTCGAGGCCGGCTTCCGGCGCTCGATCGCCGCCGAGTGGCGGAACGGCGAGGGCCGCGAAGAGTTCTCCGAGGGCGTCCGCGCGCTGCCGGCGACCGCCGGGCGGGGCCGCGCGTACCTCCAGTTCGCGCTGCCGCCCAACGACGGGACCTGGGTCTGGGTCGGCCTCCGCGGGCTCGGCTCGCCGGCGCCGGCGGTCCACTGGGCCGCGCCCCCGAGCGCCCGGGCCACCGATCCGAGCCGGTTCGCGAAGGCCCACCGGCGGCTCCGGCACAACGCCTTCGTCGCCGGCGCCGGCCAGGAGATCTACGCGAACGCCGTCCCGCTCGTGGCCGATGACGCGGCCGATGGGGCCCGGGACGAATTGCTCTTCGCCGCGATCGCCGCCCGCCTCGAGGCGATCGGCGCCAGCGGCGTCCTGGCCGACGACGTCGCTGCGGCCGCGGCTCCTTAGTCCTCAGTCGGGAAGGCCGTGCGGGTGCAGGTGGTCCTCGGCCATCCTCTTGAGGCTGACGCGGTCGATCTTGCCGGTGGGGTTGAGCGGCATCTCGTCGAGGAAGACGATCTCCTCCGGCGCCTTGTAGCCGATCCGCTCGCGGCAGAACACGATCAGGTCGGCGCGAGACGGAGCCTCGGCTCCCTCGCTCAACGTCACGTAGGCGCGCACGTTCTCGCCGTGAACTTCGTCGCGGACGCCGACCGCGCCGGCGAGGGCAACGGCCGGATGCTCGACCAACGCACCCTCGACCTCGTAGGGGCTGATGTTGGACCCGTCGTGGACGATCACCTGCTTCTTGCGCCCGAAGAACCAGAGGTAGCCGTCTTCATCGGCGCGCGCGAGATCGCCCGAGTCGAGCCAGTCGTCGACGACGACCTCCTCGGTCGCCTCGGCCGCGCCCCAGTACCCGGCCATGCGGCTGCGAGTGCGAATCCAGATCCGGCCCACATCGCCCGCCCGGATGCCCCCGCCGCGCTCGTCGCGAAGGGCGATGCTGAATCCGCAGATCGGCCTCCCGATCGAGCCCTGCCTGATCTCGCCCGAGGGCGGATTCAGGGTCGCCACGCCGACCTCGGTCATCCCGTATCCCTCGACGATCGGGAATCCCGCCTCGGCGGCGAACTCGGCGAGAAGCTCGGTCGAGACCTTGTCGGCGCCGGCGCGGCACATCCGAAGGGAGGAGAAGTCGCTCGGTTGAAGGTCGTGGTCGTGGATCAGCGCCGACAGCGCCGCGGGGATCATGGCGAGGATCGTCGGCTGATGCTCGCGCAGCAGCGGCAGGATCTCGTGCGCATCCGTGGAGCGTGCGAGCACCACCTTCGCGCCGACCGAGAGCGCCGCGAGCGCCCAGAGGAAGGAGCCGATGTGCGACATCGACGAGCCGGGGAGGAAGACGTCACCGGAGCGAAGCTCGAAGGCGCCGGCGGCACTGGCGATCATCCAGCGCAGCGTCTCGCGCGTGTGGGTGACGCCCTTCGCCGGTCCGGTGCTGCCCGAGGTGAAGAAGATCGCGGCCGGGGCGGTGGGATCGGGCGGCGTCCCGGCAGCGGCGAGCGGCTCGGCGTCGAGGAGCGCCGCGAAGTCGTGGCGCCAGTCGTGGTCGGCTCCGGGCGGTTCCTGGTTGGCGCCCGCTTGGGGCTCGGGGTCGCGATAGGCGATCGTGCCGAGCTCCAAGCCGCCTGCGAGCTCGCTCGCCGCGACGTCCTCGGCCCGCTCGACGTGGGCGAGGAGGGCGCGGGCGCCGCTCACCTCCAGCGCGTGATCGATCTCGCGGGCGGTGTACCGGTAGTTCAGCGGCGTCGCGACCAACTCCGCCCGGAAGCAGGCCAGGTAATGGACGACGAGGTCGATCCGGTTCGGCATCAGCGAGGCGAGGCGATCCCCGGGCTCGAGCCCCAGCCCGCGGTAGCCGCCGGCGAGGGCCGTGCTCGCCCGGTGGAGGTCGCGCCAGCTCAGCGCCCGGGTTGCGGAGACCATCGCAAGCTCGTCCGGCGCCGCATCGAGCCCGATCTTCAGCAGGTCGTCGAGCGGGCGGGCGGGGGCGTCGAGCTCATCGCCGTCGATCCGCATCACGCGGGAATCGTAGGACGAGCCGTTCAGTCGGGGAGGAGCGGCACGGTGATGCCCTGGTCGCGGCCGACGAGCGCGGCGCGGGTGATCGCGTCGGCGCCGTAGCGCTCGCGGAGCTCGTCGAGGGCGGCGTCGAGCGCACTCGCCCGCTGGCGGTGGAACGGGAGGACGAGCTGGATCGCGGCGTCGTCGGAGAGGTTCGAGAGGGTGATCCCGAGGAGGGTGATGCCGCGACGCTCGACGATCGGCATCGACGCCGCCAGCAGCTCGGCGGCGGTGGCGAGGATTGCCTGCGTCTGCGCGGTCGCCTCGGGGAGAGTCTGCGAGCGGGTGGCGCGAGTGAAGTCGCCGAAGCGGAAGCGGAGCATCACCGTGCGGCAGACGCGCCCCGCCGCCCGCAGCCGGCGGGCGATCCGGTCGACGAGCGCGACGAGGGTGGCGTAGAGGTCCTCGCGCGACTTCGGCCTCCGCCCGAGCGCCCGCTGCGTGCCCATCGAGCGCCGGCGACGGCCCGGGTGGACCGGGCGCGGGTCGCGGTTGTGGGCGAGGGCGTGGAGGTGGCGGCCGGCGGCGCGGCCGATCGCCTCGACAAGCGGGCCCTCGCCGAGCGCGGCGACCTCGCCGACGATCGTCACCCCGCGGCCACGGAGCTTCTCGGCGGTGACCCGCCCCACTCCCCAGAGGCGCTCGATCGGCAGCGGGTGGAGGAAGGCGAGCTCGCGGTCGGGCGGGACGAGGAGGAGGCCGTCGGGCTTCGCGACCCCGCTCGCGACCTTGGCCAGGAACTTGGTGCGGGCGACGCCGACGGTGATCGGGAGCCCGACCCTCTCGCGGACCTCGCGGCGGAGGCGCTCGGCCATCTCGAGCGGGGTCCCCTTGAGACGCTCGAGGCCGCGGACGTCGAGGAACGCCTCGTCGATCGAGAGGCCCTCGACGAGCGGCGTCGTCTCCCGGAAGACCTCGAACACCGCCTTGCTCGCGTCGGCGTAGGCGGACATCCGCGGGCGGACGACCCGTGCGTGCGGACAGAGGCGGCGCGCCTGCCGGCCGCCCATCGCCGTCCGCACGCCGCAGGCCTTGGCGTCGTAGCTGGCGGCGAGGACGACGCCGCCCCCGACGATCACCGGCCGGTCTTGGAGGCGGGGATCGTCGCGGCGCTCGACCGAGGCGTAGAAGGAGTCGAGGTCGGCGTGGAGGATCGTCGCGCGGCCCGGCAACGAACGCATGTTCGCAGGCCGACCCGACGGCTGGGCGGCTCGAGCGGGGGGGCCTTTCAGTCCCGGTAGGTGAGAAGCCGAACGCGCGAGGTCCGGAGCACGTCCGCCGGCGCGCGGCGGCGGCCGAGGGCGACGGGGACGACCGTGACCGTCACGGAGCGGCCGGAGATCCGCTTAAGCGCGTCCGTGACGATCACCGAGATCGTCTGGCCGGTGAGCGGGTGCGGCGGTCGCCGGTCGAACACCGACCGCCCCTCGTTGTCGAGGTCGCAGTGGCCCTCCTCGCCGAAGCAGCCGCCGTGCCCGAAGATCGTGAACGAGCCCGCGTAGCCGCTCGCCGCCGCGAGCTCGGTGCGGTGGTCCGCCTCGGGGTTGTCCAGGTAGATGTGAGCGACGAAGCTATCGCCCGAGTGATCGACGTCGTAGAGGACGACGTCGGCTCGGTCGTACGAATCCGCCGGGGGGACCGCGAGCCGTGTCGAGAGCCGGTCCACCTCACACCTCCTCAGACGAAGTCGACGCGGCGTAGTCGTAGCCGAGCAGCTTGACGTCGGCGGTCTGCCGCACGGTCATCCGGAACGGCGGGAGCGCCTCGTCGAGGAGGGACGCCGGCAGTCCGCCGGCGCCGCCGGCATGGTCCCGCTGCCAGATCCGCCAGATCCGGTCGATCATCGTGTGGTGCGCCCAGAAGATGGGGTCGAAGGCCGCGAACGGGATCTTGCTCATGTGACCGTTCCTGCCGCCGACCCACACGTGCACCCGGTTGTGGAGCTGCTCGAGGCCCTGGGTGAAGTCCGCGAAGTCGCCGAGGGCGAGGACGTCGTTGACCTCCTGCACGCTCGGCAGCGGAAATTGCGACAGCTCCCCGGGGAAGCGCTCCGTTCGGTTCGCCACCTTGACCGGCGGTCGCTGGCGACGACCCTGTTCGAGGGCAACCGGGTCGACCTCGGCGGAGTGAAGCGGGTTGGGGCGCCTGCCGTCCCTCTCCGCGGCGAACGCCTTCGGGATCTCGCCGGCCTCGCCCGGCTCGAGGCGCCAGTCCCACCAGGCGAGGGTCACGTCGGGGACGAACCTCTGCAGAGCGAGCTCGAAGAAGTAGAGGTAGGCGCGGTGCCACGGGAGGAAGTAGGGAGTGCCGTGGGCGTTGCCGCAGGACATCGGCAGCGGCAACCCGTGGATGCCGGCGAAGTACCGATAACCGCGGTCGTCCGAGATGCGCTGGGCCGAGGCGAACGCGTTCCGCAACTGCCGCAGCTGATCGGCGGTCAGCAGCCCGACGCTCCGTCTGTGCTTGAGCGGAGCGGCCGGGTGCCGCGGTGACGCCGCGCCGGTGGCGATGGCGTCGATTCTCGCACGTTGGGACAGCATCAGTGAGCCGCCGGCGCTCTCGAAGAGACCCTTGCGATCGGCGGCCGCTGGATGTAGGGTCGCTCAGAGCCAGCGCCATCGTCCCGCGCAGCCAGACAAGGGAGGACAAGGATGTCAGCGAAGCTTCGGCCCTACGCGGCACCGGTGAGTGTCGTCTCGCTCGCGGTGATCGCGACTCTCGCGGCGGTGACGCTCGTGGATCCGAGCGGTGCCGCGGTTGCCGCCAAGCAGCCCAAGTGCGGCGACAAGATCACGAAGGACACGACCCTCCATAAGGACCTCCTCGACTGCCCCAACAACGGGATCGTGATCGGGGCCGATGGGATCACCCTCGACCTGAACGGTCACGAGATCGACGGCGACGGGAAGCCCGCTGCCGGCTGCAACCCCCGGAAGGAGTTCTGTGACGTCGGGGTGGTCAATTTCGGTCACGCGGGGGTCACCGTGATGCACGGCTCGATACGCGAGTTCGGCGCCGGCATCGATTTCGGGAACGCACGGCACACCCGCCTGCTGGGCATTTCCGCGTCGCGGGGAATCGTCGGCATCCAGCTCTTCGGCTCCTCCCGAATTCTGGTCCGAAATTGCTCCGGCAATCGCACGACCACGGACGAGGGCGCGGGGATCGGCGTGTTCGATTCGCGTCACGTCCGCATCCTGAACAGCTCCTTCCGGGACAACGCCCACGTCGGAATCAAGCCAGTCGGCTCCACGAATGGCGTGATCAACGGGAACGTCGTGTCAGATAGCGGTGACGAGGCCCTTCTCATGGAGGGAGGCGAGGGCTTCCAAATCAGGCACAACCGTCTCGCCGGAAACGGTGCTGGGATCACCCTCGGCCCCGGCAGCCACAACGAGATCACGAAGAACGACGTCACCGGAGGCCGCGACGGCATCCGCGTCGAGACGGGACACGACAACCTGGTCGCGCACAACGAAGTCGTGGACACCCATCGGGCGGGCATCCGTCTCGGAATCCGACACCCGTTTATCGGTGGTGCGCACAACATTGTGCGCCGAAACCTGGTCCGGGGTAGCGGGGCCGATGGGTTCGTGGTGAACAAGAAGGACGGCCACAGCCTTCTGAAGCGCAACGTCGCCAAGCGGTCAGGAGACGACGGCTTCGACATCAGAAGCCGGACGGCGAAACTGACCGGCAACCGGGCGCTGCGAAACCACGACCTCGGCATCAAGGCCGTGCGCGGCGTGATCGACGGCGGCGGAAACAAGGCGAGCGGCAACGGCGACCCGCGCCAGTGCACGCACATTGCATGTAACTGAGCCGGGCCTGGCGATCGACCCGCTCGATTCGCGATGCTTGACCGGATCGTGCTAGGTTGTGCGCTGATCGCGCGGAATCACGCAGAATCGCGCAGGAAGGGGTCGATATGAGGGCACGCTCGGGACTTCTGCTATCCGCCGGCTTGGTTCTACTCGCCCTGTCGGCCGTCCCGCCGGCGAGCGCGGGCGCACAGACGCGTTTGCCGGCTCCGACGCCCTGCGACAAGTCGGCGGGCCACTGCTGGACGCCGGCGATCAAGGCCCGGTGGCAATACCAGCTGCAGGGCTCGCCCGGCCCCAACGGCACCTGTCTGTACGGCGACACCGGCTTCATCAACATCGGCGTCACGGGCAGGTCGTTCGCCACCGGCCTCACGGTGGCGCCGACCGTCTTCGACATCGACATCCTCCAGGACGGCAAGTGCTACTCGCCCCAGGACTACTCCGTCCTGAACTACGCCGCCGTCGACGCCCTGCACGTGCGCGGGGCGAAGGTGATCGGCTACATCGACGCCGGGACGGCCGAGACGTGGCGCCCGGACTTCCCCGAGCTCCAGGCGTTCGACCAGAGCTGCGACGGGTGCCTGTTCGGGAACCCGCTCGGCAACTTCCCCGACGAGTACTGGCTCAACATCAACCCGGACGTGATGGGGACGAACCCGAACACCGGCAAGGCCGAGTCGGCGCAGCGGTTCCTGCTCGACGAGATGCTGGCCCGGCTGAAGGAGGCGAAGCTGATCGGGGTCGACGCGATCGAGTTCGACGACGTGGACGGCTATCAGAACGACTCGGGCCTATCGATCAGCCCCGCCACCCAGCTTCAATACAACTCGAAGCTCGCGAACCTCGCGCATGAGGTCGGCTTCTCGGTGGGGTTGAAGAACGACCTCGATCAGGCGGACACCCTGCAGCCGTACTTCGACTTCGCGATCAACGAGGAGTGCTGGCAGTTCTCGGAGTGCGGAGCCCTCAAGCCGTGGCCGAACAAGTATGGGAAGGCGGTCTTCAACGTGGAGTACGAGGCGAGCCGGGCCTCGTTCTGTCCCAAGGCCAACTCGGCGAAGTGGGACTTCAACTCGATCCGCAAGACCGACGACCTGTTCGATCGGCCGTATAAGCCCTGCCGCTGAGGCAGCGCGGCGCAGGACCCGCACCTAGGACCCGGCCGAGACCGGATCTCCCGCCGAGGAGAGGAACCCGCGCGCCCGATCGGGCTTACCCTCGTTACGAATGACGGAGAGGGCCGGCGCGGAGGCGCCCGCCGGGGGCGGGCGACTCGCGTATCTCGACAACCTCAAGGTGCTGCTGGTCGCCGGCGTGATCGCCGTCCACGTCGGGATCATCTACGGCACCGAGGGGTCGTTCTACCTCGAGGGCTACGACTCGATGGGCGACGTCAGCGTCGGCCTGCTGACCGTCTGCGGCGCCGTCGGGTTCCTGTTCGGGCTCGGCGCGTTCTTCCTGATCGCCGGGCGCCTCAGCGGGCCATCGCTCGACCGGAAGGGACCGCGACGGTTCCTCGTCGACCGGCTCGTCCGGCTCGGGATCCCGATCGTCTTCTACGTCGTCGTGATCGCGCCGGCGATGGAGTACGTGAAGCACCGGAACGAGGGCGGCGGCCAGGGCTTCCTCTCCTTCGTTTGGGGCCAGCTCTCCGACCCCGCCCCCGGGCCGACCTGGTTCCTCGAGGCGCTCCTCGCCTTCTCGCTCGTCTACGTCCTCGTGCGGGCCATGCGGCCCGCCCGCGGGCCGGTCTCGCGCGCGCCGCTGAGCGGCCGTCAGGTCGCGGCGGTCGGGGCGGCGATCGCCGTGCTGTCGTTCGCCACCCACCTCGCCGTCCCGTACGGCGAGGAGCACATCCACATCCAGTTCGCGCTCTTCCCGCAGTACGCGATCCTCTTCGGCCTCGGCTGTGCGGCCGGGCGGCGCGGCTGGCTCGAGACGTCGACGCCCGAACTCCGCCGGCGCTGCGCGATCGTCGGGCTGATCGCGATCGTCGCGCTCGTCGTGCTGCTCCTCGCCGGCGGCTTCACCGAGGGCGACGCCAGGCAGAAGCTATATGCCGGCGGCTGGCATTGGCAGGCCGCCGGTACCTCGGTAGTCGAGGGGGCCCTCGCCGCGACGTTGCCCCTGGTCCTGATCGGCTGGTTCCGCGATCGCTGGACGGAGCAGGGACCGCTCCTGCGCCGGATGTCGGCCGCCGCCTACGGCGCCTTCGTCATCCACCCGCCGGTGATCGTCGGCCTCGCGCTGGCGCTCCACGGGGTGTCGATCCCGGCCGAGCTCAAGTTCGTGCTCGTCCTCGCCGGCGGGATCGCCGGCAGCTTCGGGCTCACCTGGCTTGCGATGCGGATCCCCGCGGTCGCCGGGGTCATCGGGTCGGGGCCGCGGCCCCGGGCGCCGCGAGCGGGGTTCGCAGCGGTTCCGGCAGCGCCTCGCCGTGTGCCTCCGTGAGCTCGTCGCAGAGCTCCCAGATCTGATCGAGCGAGAGGGTCGCAGCGGCGTTCGGGTCGAGCATCACCGCCTGGCGCACGCGGTCGGGGCGGCCCTCGAGCGCGGCCCGGACCGTCAGCTCGCAGACGTTGAGGAACGTCCTGTTGAGGGCGGCGCACGGGGACGGCAGCTCGCCGATGTGGACCGGGTGGACGCCGCTCGAGTCGACCAGGCACGGGACCTCGACGCAGGCGCCTCGCGGAAGGTTCTCGATCAGCCCCGTGTTCTCCACGTTTCCGTAGACCACGCGCGGCAGCCCGGTCTCGATCGAGTGGATGATCTGCGGCGCGTACTCGTTGCTGGGCTCGATCGGCAGCGGTTCGCCCGCCTCCAGCAGCCGGCGGGTCTCCTCGTACTCCGCGAGGTTCTGCTCGCTGCGGTCGACGTAGTCGCCGACGTAGATCCGCAGGCGCTCGATCGCCTCGTCGTCGCGCATCAACCAGGGGAGGTACTCGGCCGAGTGCTCGCTCGACTCGGTCGGGAAGTAGCCGAGCCGCAGGTACATCTGAACCCGGACCCGGCGCCGAAGCTCCGGGTCCTCCTCGATCGCCCGGTCGAGCAGCGGGTAGAGGCTCTCGCCGTCGCGCTCGAAGCGCAGGATCCACGCCTGGTGGTTGACGCCGGCCCCGACGAACGTCACCTCCTCGACCGGGACCCCGACGTAGCCGGCGAGCTGCGCGGTCGTGTTCTGAACCGAGTGGCAGAGGCCGACGACGCGCTTTTGCGGCGTGCCGGCGTAGGTCGCCCAGCACAGCATCGCCATCGGGTTCGTGTAGTTGAGGAGCCAGGCGTCGGGGCAGACCGCGGCCATGTCGGCGGCGATCCCCTGCATCACCGGGATCGTCCGCAGCGCCCGGAACACGCCGCCGACCCCGAGCGTGTCCCCGATCGTCTGCCGAAGGCCGTAGCGGGCCGGGATCTCGAAGTCGGTCAGCGTCGCCGCGTGCCCGCCGACCTGGACCATGTTGACCACGTAGTCGGAGCCGTCGAGGGCACGGCGGCGGTCGAGATGGGCCTCGATCGATGGCCTCGCGCCGGCCTCGTCGGCGGTGATGCGGGCGACGCCCTCGGCGGTCTCCAGGCGGTCCGCGTCGATGTCGTGGAGGGAGAGGGCGATCTCGCGGAGCTCGGGATAGCCGAGGATGTCGCCCAGCAGCATCCGAGTGAACTCGACGCTGCCGGCGCCGACGAAGGCGATCTTGGGCTGGCCTGAGTTCATCTACATGAACGAGCGTCCGTCCTTGCGAACGACGATAACATCTCGCCCTGCATCGTGTACACCGCGACCGAACGGTCCGAACAGGCCGCTCCGGCGGTCGACCCGAGCCTCGCAGACCTGCGGCTCGGCGAGTACGACCCGGTCTCGACCCTGGCCCTCCCCGAGCATGCGGTCGACCACGCCCGCTTCGCCGCCATCGACGCCCACGCGCACCTCGGGCGGTGGCTGCGCCCGGAGGCCGACTGGATCACCTCGGACCTCGCCGGGCGCTGCGACGCCCCGTGGGCCATCGCCGACGTCCCGGCCTTCGTCGACCTCCTCGACCAGCTCAACGTCGCCGCGTCGGTCAACCTCGACGGCCGCTGGGGCGACGAGCTCGAGGTCAACCTCGATCGCTACGACCGCGCCCACCCCGGCCGCTTTTTGACCTTCTGCCAGCTCGCCTGGGGCCGGGCCGCCGACGGCGACGGCTTCGCCGACTCGCTGGTTCGCGACCTCGAGCGATCGGCGGCCGCCGGCGCCCGCGGCCTCAAGGTCTGGAAGACGCTCGGCCTCGGGTTCCGGGACTCGCGCGGGCGGCTGCTGCTCCCCGATGACGAGCGCCTCGCCCCGATCTTCGCCGCCGCCGGCGAGCTCGGGCTGCCGGTCCTGATCCACACCGCCGACCCGGTCGCGTTCTTCCGGCCGCCCGACCGCCGCAACGAGCGCCTCGAGGAGCTCATCCGCCACCCCGAGTGGTCGTTCGCCGATCCGCGGTTCCCGAGCCACGGGCGCCTGATGGAGGCCTTCGAGGGCCTGGTGGCGGCCCATCCGGGGACGATCTTCATCGGCGCCCACGTCGCCGGCTGGGTCGAGAATCTGGGCTGGGTGGCGCGGATGCTGGACGACCATCCGAACCTCCACCTCGACTTCGCCGCGCGGCTCGGCGACCTCGGGCGCCAGCCGCGCGCCGCCCGGGCGTTGATCCTCGAACACCCCGATCGGGTCCTGTTCGGCACCGACGAGCTGCCGCCGAATGCCGCCGGCTACCGTCGCTGCTTCCGGTTCCTGGAGACCGCCGACGAGTGCTACCCGTACACCGAGGAGAGCCCTCCCCCGTCGGGAAGGTGGACGATCTCGGCGCTCGACCTGCCCGAGGCGGTGCTGCGCGCGGTCTACGCGGACAACGCGCGCCGCCTCCTCGGCCTCGACCCCGCGGAGGACTGCTAGGTGGGCAGGCTCGACGGCAAGGTGGCCCTCGTCACCGGCGCCGGGTCGGGGATCGGGCGCGCCGGCGCGACCGCGTTCGCGGCCGAGGGGGCGCGGGTTGTGCTCGCCGAGATCGACCCGGAACGGGGTCGCCGGGTCGCGGAGGGGATCATCGGGGAGGGCGGCGCGGCGGTCGCCGAGGAGGTCGACGTCACCGATCCCGCGGCGGTCCAGGCCGTGGTTGCGCGCACCGTCGAGCGCTGGGGGAGCCTCGACGTGCTGTTCCAGTGCGCGGTCGACGTGCCGTTCGTGAACAACCGCGACGCGCGCCTCACCGAGCTCGACGACGAGGTCTGGGAGCGGATGCTGCGGCTGGTGCTGACCGCCACCTTCCACTGCTGCAAGCACGCCGGCCGGCAGATGATCGCCCAGGGCTCGGGGTCGATCGTCCTCACCGCCACCGCCGACGCTCTGATCGGCTGTGCCGGTCTCGATTCCTACACCGCGGCGAAGGGCGGCGTCGTCGCCGTCACCCGCTCGTTCGCGGCCGGGGTCGCCAAGGACGGCGTCCGCGTGAACGCGATCTGCCCCAGCTTCGTCAGCAGCGAGTCGCAGCGCGCCTGGCTCGACGACGCCTGCGCGCGGGCGGCGATCGATTCCCTCCACCTGCTGCCGGTGCCGACCCCGGAGCAGATCGCACCCCTCGCCGTCTACCTGGCGAGCGACGAGTCGGCGCCCGTGACCGGCGCCGCGATCCCGATCGACAGCGGCTACATGGCGTTCAAGGCGGATCTCGACGTGGTCGGCGCCATGCGCGCGGCCGGGGAGACGGAAGGTTGATGGCGGTTCGGGCGAAGTCGCATCTCGCCACCGACGAGGTCGATCGCTCCGCCGATGGGCGGGTCAAGTCGGCCGACCGGGTGATGTCGGTCCTCGACCTGGTGGCGGCGAGCGGGTCGCTGAGCTTCACCGAGATCGTCGAGCGCCTCGGCCTGCCGAAGTCCTCCGGGCACGCGCTCCTGCGGACGATGGAGAGCCGCGGCTACCTGGCCCTCGACGCTGACGCCAGGGCGTACCGGCTCGGCACCCGGATCTGGGAGCTCGCCCAGGCCCATCACGGGATCGAGGACCTGCGGACGGTGATGAAGCCGCTGATGGACGAACTCGTGGAGCGCACCGGCGAGACCGTTCAGCTCGCCCGGCTCGAGGGGACCGAGGCCGTCTACCTCGAGCTCTCGGAGTCGCCCCATCCGATGAAGCTGACCTCCCGGGCCGGGGCCCGGCTGTCCGCCCACGCGAGCGCCATCGGCAAGTCG
>JBKPNB010000008.1:0-13457 GCA_046732395.1 Actinomycetota bacterium
CTCCGCGCCCGATCATTTGGCTAGCCGGGGCGGGCTGGTCAGCCGGGAAGGATCGGAGCTGCGTTGCCGCGCCAAAGGAAAGGCCAGCCGGAGCGGGCCTTCTCCAGCCCTTACCGCGAGTGGCGCTTCCGGCGGGTCGTCAGAACCCGATCGCGCTGCACTCGAGGGCGCCGTTTGCCGCGAGGAAGACCTCGGCGCCGTGCCCTTCCCGCGTGGCGCTGCGGAGGAAGCGCTGGGCGGCCGCACGCCTGCCATGAGCCAAGAGGACGGCCGCAAGGTCCAGGTTGCGGGCGGTGCCGCCGAGAAGCGTGGACGCATCGTCGACCCTCGCGTCGGCGGGTGCCCCGATCCGTTTGAGCTTGGTGATCAGCCCGCGCACCCGCTGCGCGATGGCCGCCTGCGGAAGGATGGCCGCATCGTCAATCCTCGGGTCGACGGGCGCTCCGATCCGTTTGAGCTCGGTACTCAGCACGCGCACCCGCTGGGCCACTGCCGCCTGCGACTGGCCGGCCGGTGCCCGCCTGGCCTCCCGTATCTCCGTCGCGGCGCGCAGGCAGAGCGCTGCCAGCTTGTCCGTCCACGTGCCTGTGCCGGACGGCGCGCCAGGGACCCTGAGCTGCCCGGCCGCGGTCGGGACGCCGATCTTCGGGGTCTCCGCGCGCGCCAGCGCGATCAACGCGACGGTGCCCGCCAGCGCAGCGACGCCGAAGGCAACGGTGGCGAGGGGGAGCGCAAGCCCGCCCCCGCCGCGGGCGGCCGTGGGCCGAGGGGCCCGGGTTGCGATCGCGGCCGGCGCCGGCGCCGGCCGGACCCGGCCTCCGAGATGTCGCACGAGCAGGCTCGTGGGCATGGCGACCATCGCCAGAAGCATCGCTTCGCTCCCCCAGCGCACGAACGTTTGCCATAGATACGAGCCCGAGATCCCCGTCGGGCAGCCCCCAGGGCCCGGCGGGCGAATCGAGAGCGATTCGGCGCAGCTGCCGGCCGTGACCAAGCCCATGAACGCTGCCACTGCCAGTCCGACCGTGGCAAGTGCTGCGATGAGGCCGAGCGGCGCGGCCCAGCGCCCACCCCGCAGCGCCACCCCGCACGCCGCGGCCGCGGCGAGCCCCACGGCGATCGCCTCGTGGCTGTTCTGGTAATGAAAGAAAAAGTCGCTGGTCTTGCGCTCGTCGAGGGAGACCGTGGCATGCACGATCAGCCGCCAAGCCACCGCGACGACCAGGAAGGCGAGGCCGGCGGCGGCGACGGCAACGATGGCCGTTCGCCACGGCAGGGCGGCTCGGCCGCGGATGAGCTGGGCGACAACTGGGAACACGGCCACCGACGCCAGGACGGCCAAGGTGACCTCCTTGTCGGCGAGGTAGAGAATGACGTCGCGCGGTCCGAGCGACACGCCCAACCTGAGCAGCTCGATCAGGGGGACGGCCTGACCGACGAGCCAGGCGAACGCCGCCCCCGTCACGATCCATCCCACTGCGAGAGCCGCACGCGCATGGCGTCCCTCCCGAACGGCGCCGAGCCAGGCCTCCGCTCCGACCACCGCGAGGCCGGTGAACAGAGCCGCGAGGACGGTGAGGGTCGCGGCCCAGATCACAT
Source organism: Actinomycetota bacterium (assembly GCA_046732395.1). Taxonomy (GTDB): domain Bacteria; phylum Actinomycetota; class Thermoleophilia; order Solirubrobacterales; family 70-9; genus JAWVFM01. Next base: position 1,600 of record JBKPNB010000008.1, read on the forward strand.
CCACCCGACCGGCGGCGGACTCACCCGGGAACGGAATTGCCTGGCCCGGGGCGACCAGCCCGCCCACGAAGAGCCCAGCGGCCACGGCGATCCCTGCCAGGACGCCGGTCGGCGGCGGCCGGCGCAGCGCGCCGGCCGCCATCGTCGCCCGCCACCCCGCCACCACCACAACGCCGATCGCGAGCGGGACCGAGGCCAGCGCCGCCCAGGTCGTGGCGAGCGATTCCGCACCTCCCGTGGCCATTAGCGTGGTCGCGTCTTTGGCCTCGGAGAACGAGACGCCGGCGGCGATCCCCGCCGCCAGCGCGACGAACGGGCTCAGACGCATCAGCCCCTCCGGGTGACCGAGCAGACGAGCGCGCAGGCTCGGGGCTGGATGCACGGCGGTGAACCCGCGAAGCGCGCGAACCGCGTCCCGCGGCGAGCGTCGTGTGGGCGTAGTCTCGCCGCTCGGGAGCAGTTCCGTCAGCGGGTCCGGCGAGCCGAGCCAGCGCGCCGCGCGGGCATCAGCGTACGCCTCGCGGGCGCGGAGAACCGCATTGCGGCCCAGATAGACGAGCGCGGTCAGTGCGGCAAGCCTCCAGCCGAGGTCGCGAATGGTGTCGCCTTGCTCGTCGAAGAGGGTGAAGGTGAACGGCACAACCCCCACCAACACGAACGCCCACCAGACAAAGACCGACATGTAGGCGAGCGTCACATCACGGTTGCGCACGTGTGCGAGCTCATGCATCAGGACCGCCCGGAAGCGCCCCGGGTCGCGGAAGTGAGTGGCGACGAGGCCGGCGCCGAGCGCGATGCGATGCCGCCCGAACGCGCCGAACGCGAGCGCCGACGTGCCGCCGTCCAGCGGATTCCATACCGCCTCCGGGAAGCGGCGCAGCCCCACTTCGCCGCACAGCTCCTCGACCGCCTCGGCGACCGCCGGCACGTCGCCCCGGAGAGGCCTGAGCCGTCGCCGACGCATCCGGATCGCGGGAGCGACGCAGCACAGCAACCCCCCAACGCCGAGGATCGCAACTGCCCCAGCGATCGCCGCCAGGCCAGAGCGGTGCTGGATGGGGTCGGTGCACGCGGCGAGGATCGGGGCCGCTTGCAGCCGGTTCCCCGCGCCCAGATCGTTCACCAGCCGGCCGCAGCGGAGCGTTGTCTGGATCTCCTGGTTGTCGCCTCCCAATGACCAGAAGAGCCAGTCGGCAACGAAGAACCCCGCGGCGAGGGTGACGAGCACCAGCAGGATGAAGCGAAACGTCGTCTCCGCCGGGAGAGCGAAGACGTCGAGTCGGCGGCCGTCGGCGGGACTTTCCCCGCCGGACGGCCGGCTTGCGGTCATGCTGTCGCGAGCGAGCCCGCGACGGAGTCGGCCAGCAGTCGCCCCTGCGCCTCAGGCAACCCCAATTCGGAAGCCTTCGCGATTGCGGCGGCCTTCACCCTGCCGAGCTGCTCGGTGGTGAGGCGGGGCGGTTCTTCGGTCGTAGTCCCGGAACCGCGGAACTGCTTGAAGAGGGCGCGAACGCGATCCCGAATGAAGCCTTCGCTCTCCTCGGCAAGCGCCCCCTCCACCTGCTCAAGGAGCGTGGCGACCACGTGGCGGGCGATGGCCAGGGCATAGGGAGCGATCGCGACGACTGCGGTCTCGAGGCCGAAGCCGAGCATCTCGTCCCGGGCGACCTCCTTCTCAACCCGATCCGGATCGGCGACGAACGCCTCGCTGGTCGCCTCGAACATCGGCAGCTCCTCGGGAGCGCACTCCTCGACCATCTCCCGAGCCAGGCTCGTGACTAGGTCTTCGTCCACCCGCTTCCTCCCCACGCCGCTTGCACCTACTTTAACCGCGGCCAGCGACCGGGTGGCGCCGAGCCGCAGATCGGACCCGTGGAGCAGAAAGCCCGCATTGCGGGCCTTTCGCGAATAGCGGGGGCGGGATTTTTGACCCCGCCACCTCCGAGGACGAGGCGGGAGGCCACCTGCAAGACATGCCTCTCGAGATCGGCGACATCCGCGATATGACGTCGCGCGAACGGTCGCCATCGACCGCACGGAAGTCGACGAGCCCCATTTCTGTTAAGCCCTCAGCGACGCCGGCCTTTTTCGGGCTAGAGTCGCTCTGTGCCTGCATTTCGAAGGCACGACTGTCTCCAACGGAAGAGGGGTCGTAATGGCGCAGGAAGTCCAGATCAAGGGCTCCCGATCCACAGCGAAGACGCGAGGCGCGCTCGGGATCCTCAAGGCCGCCGCGCTGGGCAGAGCAATGCGCCTGCTGGCGGCGGCGGCGATATTCGCCGTTGCAATGCTTGGGCTCTCGGACCGTGCGGCCGCACTTCTCGTTTGGAGCGAGGCCGACACGCCAGACCTGATCGCTCGCGCGCACCGCGATGGGACGGGCCACCAGGAGCTCTTTATCCTCCTGCCCAGCCGCGAGGGCCAGGTCAAGGGGGTGGCGATCGGCGGCGACTACGTCTACTGGACGAACCCAGTCGCCGGCACGATCGGACGGGCCAACCTCGACGGCAGCGGCGTCGACCCCAACTTCATCGTCACGAACGGCGGTCGCCCCACCGCGCTCGCGGTTGGCCCCAGCGGTCAGCACATCTACTGGTCGAACCGAAGTGGCGGGACGATCGGACGCGCCGATATCGATGGCAGCAACGTCGACCAGTTCTTCATCTTCACCGCCACCAATCGCACTAACGGCGGCGGCCCCGCCGGGCTGGCGGTCGGTGGGGGCCACATCTACTGGGTGAACACGCGGCCCGGTAGCGTTGCGAACAGCACGATCGGGCGCGCCAACCACGACGGCACCGGCGCCTACCAGAACTTCATCACCGGCTTGACGGATGCCGTCGGCGGGCCCAACGGGCTCGCGATCGGTCCCGCCGGCCAGCACATCTATTGGGCAAACGACTACTACTCAGCCAGTACTGGCAAAGTCAGCGGATCGATCGGGCGCGCCAACATCGACGGCAGCGGGGTTGACCAGAAGCTCATCACTCTCGACGCCCCCTCTGCGTACCCGCTAGGGGTTGCCGTGGGCCAGAACCACATTTTCTGGGCGGACTCCTTCGGACGCGCTATCGGACGCGCCAACAAGGACGGAACCGGGGTCGATCTGACGTTCATTCCGACTGGGGGCATCCCGGCGTTTGGCGTGGCGACGATAGTCGGCGGGTACCGATAACCCGGTCTCCGTCGCGACGGTGCGTCGCCGGGCTCGAAGCATCGAGCCGGTGCGTGTCGAGGTAGACCTGGCGTGGCGGTCCTTCCCGTCGCCGGCAGCGGCCGTCCAGAACCTGAGCGCGAACTGCGTCCTCGGACATCATCTTCGCGGTCCGCCGTGACGGTGCGCATCCCCGAGTGTCGTCCCTGCTTCGTCGGGCGATTTGCGTTCTAAACGCCGATGACGCTGCGACCATGCGTGAGCGCCGGCGTGCGGTCCTATCGACAAACGCGGTGCGTGCCCGCCCAGTCACCCGGCGGTCCGGCGTGATCACCCGTCGCCGCTAGGAACCGTTCCCTCCCCGTGCTTCGTCCGGCGGTAGGAAGGATCGGCGTCCCGCGCCGCCGCGAGCTGGCTTGGGTCCGCGCGCGTAGCCGCCCCGCCGCCTCGCCGAGCGCTCACGCTCGTAGGCGCGGCGGTGGACGCCGCAGCGGCCCTTCCCCTTCGCCAGGCGCGGGCACCCGGGCTCTAGACAAAGGCGCTTAGCCATCGCAGCCGGAAGATTTCGGAGTTTTTTGCGGGAACCAACCGGCGGCCTCAGCATGAGCTGTCAGCAATCTAGATCCTCCCCCTTGACTCGCCCAGCTTCGAGTGAGAGGGTCGGCTGACATCCGGCGGATCGCCCCACTGCCGATCGGCCCGGAACGGACTCGACGCATGCGGCCTCCGCCCTGATCAATGGCACTGGAGGTACGCCAATGCATAAAGGGATCCGCCCGCGGCTGACCTATGCCAATGCGATGGCCACGATCGCCGTCTTCGTTGCGCTCGGCGGAGCGAGCTACGCCGCGACACAGTTGCCCAGGCACAGCGTCGGTGCCGCACAGCTGAAGCCCGACGCGGTGACCGCCGCAAAGATCAGCGCCGGTGCGCTGACGGCGGCCGGGAGCTGGGACGCCTCGACGTACTCGATGAAAAAGGCCATCCTCAACAACTCGCCGTTCGAGCTCACCACCGACAGCGTGTTCTGCGACCCGGGAGACCCGGAGATAGGCGGAGGATTCGTCGGCGCAGACCCCCGAGTCGTCGCCAGGGTGGAGGGGAGCTACCCCCAAAAGGTGATTGGTTCTCAGCCTGTGCAGACAGGATGGAGCCTCACCTACAAGAATGCACAACCCAACATTTCCTCCAATGTCACACTGATTGTCCGCTGCGCCGACTTCGCGCCGGCTCACGTCCGTTGATCGCGATCCTCCCCGCGTAGCACGACTCCGGGGCCAGGGCAGATCCGGCGAGCTGCGCGAGCTCGTCAGCCAAATCTGGATCGCCTTCGGCAGCGGCGATCCGGTCGAGCGCCGGGTGCGGTGGGTCCCTGCCTCGATCCGACGAATCCCACTGGTCGATGACTCGGCGGCCTCGTCGAGCGCGGCCTTCGTGAGTTCGGTGTGGGCAACTCATCGACTGCCGCGCTGTACTGGTCTCTCAATAGCGGAAAGAGACCGATGTACGGCCTTCCATAGACGAGGAAGCTCTCCCAGGCGGCCAGTCGCAGTCGATCGTCCGCGGGGAACAGCCGGGCAGTCTGGCCGCTTAGCCATTCCGGGTCGATCCAGTGGAGTTGAGTGAGTCGGGAGCCGTACACCGCCCGCGTCGCCTCGGAGGGATCTTCCTCCGGGTCTAGATGACGCTCGAGATTTTCGGATAGCTCTTTGTCACCCGAGAGTCAATATGCCGCCGCATTCCCGGCTTGCCGCGAAGGGGCTCGAGGGCGAGACCTTTCTGGCTCATCGCGGCCTTGGGCGAGGGCGTGCAGTACGTCCGCAACCTCGAGGCCCCCCCGCGTGCGGGTGAAGGCCCGGCCCGCCCGCCTGCGCGACGGGCTACCGGCTCGATGGCATCCCCCTCCGACGCCTCGCCGCGCTCGAAGGAGGAAGGATGCTGACCGTGCGGATCGATCTCGATCCGCTCGCCTGATCGGCTTTCCGTGGCCTACAGCGCGGCGAGGGGGGCGCTCTGCGGGTCCGCTTGATCAAGCCATCCTTTGCCTTTACGGTCAGGAAGATGACGCGAAATCACGGCGGCGAGCGGAGGATCGCCGATACCCCTGTCCGCGCGTCGGAGTCGGCTTCGGGGTCCCGTCGTCAACGCGCAGCCGAGCGATGGATGAGGTCCGGGCTCCCGCAACCGGGGCGGGCGCGGGGCGCCCTCCATGGGGCCAAGCCCCGACTCTCGAGCAGAGACCGTGCCGCGGGGGCGAGCCCCTGCGCGCACGCGATCATCACGTAGTGGCGATCCTCCTCGTCTAGATAGCCGCGGTACCCGCCGATTCGCGCCCGGCGAACGCGGCGCGCTTCGGGATCCCACCAGTCGTAGTCGTAGCCCTCGATGCCGACTCGACGCTCGATATCGCGCATCCTCTCGAACGAGGCCTGCGAGAGGGCAGCCCGCGCGACGGTGCTCTCGGCCTGAATCCCGAGGTGCGCGGCCAGGCGCAGGAAGCCGGTCTCGGTATCGCTGCGCAGCTGTTCGTAGGTGAGCACCAACCCACCGGCTTTCTGTAGCCGCGACGCCCACGAATTGAGGTAGCGCACGAGGTCCGCGACCCCGACATCCGGATCGCGCAGGAATGCGCTCAGCGGCCCCTCCCAGCTGAAGTCCTGCCGGGTCTTGTGCATGTACCTCGAGACCATTACGTCGTAGGGGCAGCGAAGGATGAGCGCGACCGGCCGGCGCCCGAACAGGCGCCCGTCGAAGACCAGGTGACTGAAGAGTAGGAGCGGGATCTCGCGCCGATGGGCGAACGCGTAGGCCGAGGCGTCCTTGCCAGGATCGGGCGCGAATCCGTCCATGTTGGGGAGCAAGCGGAAGATCGAGCGTAGGTCGATGTCCAGCTCGAGGCCGTAGTGAGCCCGCATGTAATGGGCGAGTGCGAAGCGCATCCAGGTGCGGCCCGACCCGGGGTATGAGCACACGAACGCGCGTGCGTGGGTGGCGCCCTCCGTGGCCGAGGCGGCCGGGGCGGTTGGCGATCGATACACGCGAGTCCGCACTTTAGAACGAGGGCAGGCCCCGACCTGCTCGGCCGAGCAGCAGTACTCCCCGAACCAACTTGCGCCGGGATACGGTTGCCGGCGTGAGGGGTGCTTCTCCCGCATGGCTCGCGCGCGAGTGCCGCTCGGCGCTCCGAAACCTGCCTACCGGTTGGACCGTTACGCCGGTCAAGGGCAAGCGACCCTACCGACCACGCTGGAGCGAGGAGCCCCCTGTCGCGCGCGATCTCGTGGCCGAGGAGATCGAGCGCGGTCACGCGACCGGCTTCGGCCTGCGTACCGGCCCGGTCTCCGCCGGGGTCTTCGCGCTCGACGAGGACGGTCCAGGCGCGCTCGCGCTGCTCGCGGCCGACCCCGGGGTACTGCCTCGCACCCCCTCATGTGCGAGTGGGCGCCATGGCCACCGCCAACGGTTCTTCACGGTGCCCGAGGGACGCTGGGCCTCGGTGCGAAACCGCACCGTCTTCCTCGGCCGGGGAGGCAATTCGACTTCGACCAAAGCGTCGCTGCGGTTCGGCTCAATGATCTCGGCCATCCCGCCCGGCGTTCACCCTGGAGGCGGCCGCTACCGCTGGGCGCCAGGTCTCGGGCCGGGGGAGATCAAGCCGGCCCGGGTTCCGGAACCGCTGCTTCGCCAAGCCCAGTACGAGCCGCGGGAGGCGGACTCGATCGTCAATGCGGCATGGCGGGGAGACCTGGCCCGGGTGGCGGAGGCGCTTCGTGACGGCACATCGCCGGACGCCGCCGCCGCCGACGGCTACACGGCGCTCCTGCGTGCCGTCTGGGGCGGACATACCGCCTGTGCGCAGATCCTGCTGGCAGCGGGCGCTGACCCGGATCAGCGCGACCCGCTGGGAAGGCCGACGCTCCTGCTCGCGGCGGAGGTCGGACACACGGCGATCATGGCCGCGCTCCTTGATGCCGGGACCGAGGTTGCGGCCCGCGATGCAGATGGCCGCACGCCGCTCCACGGCGCCTGCTGGGGCGGGCACATGGAGGCGGTTGAGATGCTGACCGCGGCCGGCGCCGATCGCCGGAGCCGAGATCGTGACGGGCGGGAGCCCGCCGATGAGGCTCGCGCGTGGCGATACGACGGAGTCGTCGAGCTGCATCTGGCCCGCTCCTGGGCCGTCCCGAAGGGGATCGAGGCATCGCGGCGCCCGCTCGGAGGGGCGCCCTAGACTCGGCCCATGGCGAAGCCCTCCGGGGCCGCCGACGCGGCCCGTGCACCGCTCGCCTCAGCACCCTCTAAGCACGACAGCCCGATGCGCCATCCGGAGTTCCGGCGCTTCGTCTTGGCGCGCGCGCTTTCGCAGGCGGGCGGTTGGATGCAGGTCGTCGCTGCCGGTTGGCTGATCTTTCAGCTCACAGGTAGCGCCGCGTCAGTGGGAATCCTGGCCGCGATCTCCAAGGCCCCCATGCTGGTCGGGGCACCGATCGGCGGCACCCTCGCCGATCGTTACGATCGCCGGCGGCTCGCGATCTGGACCGTGTCCTTCCAGGCGCTCCCGCCGGCCGTGTTGGCCGTGCTCGCGCTCGACCACGACCTGTCGGCCACGGAGATCTACTTGTGGGTGTTCGCGGGCGCGGTTCCGAGCGCGATCACGAGCCCGGTCCTGCAAGAGCTGACGCCGCACCTGGTCCCGGAGTCGATCCAGCGCCAGGCGATGGCCGATGCGGCGGTTGCGTTCAACGTCGCCCGGAGCGCGGGCCCGGCGATCGGCGGCGGGCTCGTCGCCGCGATCGGGGTCCCATTGGCATTCGCCATCAACTCGCTGTCGTTCCTCCTGGTGCTCGCCATGCTCGTGAGCGTGCCCGGGGAGAGCGCGAAAAGGGGGCGGTTGGGAAAGCGCGGGCATCTGACCTTCGGGGGGACGCTGCGCGCCGTGTTGCAACCCGCCTTGCTCCGCATGCTCCTGATCGCGGCGCTGGTGTTTTTCCTTTATGTCGGGCCGATCGAGCAGGTCATGCCGGCGATCGCCTCCGAGCACGGGGAGGGCGCCGCCTACATAGGCCTGCTGCTCTCGGCGCTCGCCATCGGCGGCGTGACGGCCAACCCGCTGGTCCGCAGGCTCAACAAACGTGGGTTGCCCGCGCTGATCATGCTCGGCTGCGCACTCAGCGGTGCCGGGCTCTTGCTGGTCTTGCTGGGGGTGTCGCACAGCCTCGTGTCGGACTGGCTCATCCTGCTCGCCCTCGGGGGTACCTGGGAAGTCGTCTGGGTCGTGTCGTGGACGACCACCCACTTTCGGAGCCCGGAGGGGCTCAGTGGCGAGGCGATGGGCCTCTTTCTCATGACCGCGAGCGCGGGCGTCGCGGCGGGTGCTCTCCTCGCGGGCTGGTTCTTCGACAGGTTCGGCGTTGAGGACTCACTGGTCGGCACCGGGATCTTCCTGATCGCGTTCGGCGTCGCGCCGACCATGCTTGTCGGACGCAGGGTTAGCGATCCCGCCTGAGCCCTGGCCCGGCGCCGCCTAGGGGCTACCCGTTGCGCGACGCTACGCCAGAACGGTCGCCTCGACCCGACGGAAGATGACGAGCCCTTTTGTTAAGCCTTCAGCGGCATGTGCCATTGCCGGATAGGGTCGCCGTGTGCATCGATCGCGGAGGCATCGCTGTCTCCGCCACAGAAGAGGGGGTCACTAATGGCAGAGGAAGTCCCGATCAAGGGCTCCCAATCAAAGCTCGCGCCCCTCGTCGGAATCCGCCAGGGCGAAGGCGTGCGGCGTCGCGCAGCGCTCGAAGACTTGCCGCAGCTCGTACGCTCTGCCCGACCACGCCTCGCCGACTATGTGGACCGTGTGTGGAACGACGCGTCGATCCGTCGCCCACTCGAGCAGGAAACTCGAGACCGCCTGATGGAATACCTCATCCGGGGACGCCGCCGGCCGGGCCACGTAATAGTCGATCCGCCCGAGCGCCATCGAGTCGAGGATCGCTCCGGCGGTCGGTTGGTCTGCCCAGGCACCCGGTGGAACCAAAAGGCCCCGCTTGGCGTGCGGGTGGAGCTCGCGCACTCGCGCGAGCAACTCCCCGCCGGTCGTGCCCGACAGTCGCTGCGCCGCGAGCACGAGGGCGACCTCTTGCCTTCCGTTGGAGAGCCGCGCGAGGATCTCAAGCGCTTCGTCCGACGAAAGTGTGCCGCGAACGCAGTAGCTGCTCCCGTAGCGATCGCGGAGTTCCCGCTCGACATCCCCGAGCGCCGACGGATCGGCGTCGACGGCGAGGAGTACGGGGCGCGCTCGAGGCTTGCAGGTTCTATTACGCGTCACGCTCGGCTCCCGCCCGGAGCGCCGAGCCCGCTTTGGGAAGGGCTGGGCCCGTTCTCGGGACAGCTGGTCCAGGAACTCGGGCGGAGCAGCGAGCCCCGGAGCGCGAGCGTGATGGCGAGGGTGACGCCTCCGCACAGTAGGCCGACCAGGTCGACCAGGATGAGGGGCACGCTCCCGATGCTCGCGCCGTAGAGCAGCCAGATCGCGTAGCCGCCGACGTAGCTGGCGAAGAAGCGAGCGGAGACGTCGCAGGAGCGCTTGCGCCTCAGGATCTGACGAGCTTGCAGGAGCGCGGCCGCAGCGGCCCCCACGCCGTAGAGCGTAGCCGCCGTTCCCATCAGGTCAGAGCTGATTCCAAGCATCGGTATCGGCATGGTCGCGATCGGACGTTTCGCGGGCCTTTCGCCGACCTTTCTAAGCTTGGTCCGCGATGGGGGAACCCCCAGCGACGCGAATCCAGCTCTGCGGTCGGCTCGTGGTGGAGCTGGACGGCATACGGGTCGAGGAGGCGCTACCGGGTGCGAAGGGCAGGCTGCTGTTCGCCTACCTGGTGCTGAACCGAGATCGGCGGGTGAGCCGGGACGAGCTGCTCATGGCCGTCTACGGAGAGGGGGCCTCACCGGACCAGCAACCAAGCCTCAGCGTCCTGCTCTCAAAGTTGCGCGCCGTCGTTGGTCACGAGCTCCTGGCCGGACGATCGGAGATCGAGCTCGTGCTGCCGCGCGACGCCTTTGTCGACGTCGAGGCCGCTCGCGAGGCTCTCCACCGCGCCGAGTCCCACGTCGCGGCGGGGGAGTGGGCGGAGTCCTGGGGCCCCGCAGGCGTCGCCTACCACGTGGCCCGTAGGCCTCTCCTCCAGGGCGAGGACCGCCCCTGGCTGGAGGAATGGCGGCGCCGGCTCGAGGAAGTCCATCTGCGTGGACTCGAGTGCTTTGCCGAGGCGAGGCTTGGGCTCGGAGGCCCAACTCTCACCCAGGCAGAGGACTGCGCACGCCAGCTAGTCGAGCTCGCTCCCTACCGCGAGACCGGCTACCGGATCCTGATGGAGGCGCTCGAGCGGCGCGGAAACATCGCCGAGGCGCTGCTCGCCTACGATCGCTTGCGGGTGCTGCTGCGCGACGACCTCGGCGTCACCCCGACCCCGGCCGTACAGAGGGTGCACCGGCGCCTGCTGGACGAGGCGACTACGACGTCGGCCTAGGAACCTCCTCGGCCTGCGCCAGGAGGTCCTCGCGAGAGACCTTGCCGACGAGATCCGGATGGTCCTCCCGAATGTGCGCTTGCGCGTTCTGCCAGAGCTCGTCGTCGTCGTCGCCCTTGACGGCGTAGCCACAGATACAGGGGATCTGCTTCACGCCCCCATCGTACGCCGAAAGGTTCGCGAAACAGGCGGCTGCGACTCTCGTCTTTAACGACCGAAAGGAGCAGTGATAAGTCATGGCAACGTTCGCCGTCATCGCCGAGCATCCGCCCAACCTCTGCCCAACGTCCAACGCTCAGACGCGGCAGATGCTGAAGCAGGGTGCGAGCCAGATCCCGCACCTCGCCGAGCAGCTCGGCGTCGACATCGGGACGCTGCGCATCTTCGGCCCGGACCACATCATCCTCGCGGTCGTCGAGTCGGACGACATTGATTCCGTCAGGAACTTCGCCCTCCAGAGCGGCCTCATGCAATGGAACACGGTGAAGATCCACGCCACCTACTCGATCGAAGAGGCGCTCGCGATGATCGACCAGGTCGAGGCGATCTTCTAGGGCATAGGTCTCCACGCCGCTCCTTTAGTGATGACTGCACGGTCTGGCGAATTGACCCTCGAGATGACGCGCGTCCTGCCCGCCGTCCATCCGGTCGTCTTCGCCGCCTTTCGCGATCCGGACGCGCTGGCGAAGTGGTGGGGGCCGAAGGGGTTCAGCGTGGGCAGTCTTGACTTCGACCCTCGGGTCGGAGCGGCGTACCGGATCGAGATGCAGCCACCCGATGGTGATCCCTTCTATCTGTCCGGAGAGTTCCGCGAAGTCGATCCCCCCGCCCGCCTCGCCTTCACGTTCGTCTACGAGGATCCAGATCCCGACGATGTCGAGAATCTCGTCGAGCTCTCGTTTCGCGGTCTCGGCGAATCAACAGACGTTGGGTTCGCTCAGCGTCCCTTCAACACCGTGGGGCGCCGCGAGCTTCACCGGAACGGTTGGACGGACAGCTTCGACAGGCTGGAGCAGCTTCTCTCGCGGTCCTGATCGCGAAACGCTGGCAGCCCGCCTTAAAGCGCTGGAGCCGGGCTCACGCCTGCAGGTCGCAGAAAAAATGGGACGACATTGGGACGACGCATTCTCCGACGCTTGTCCCGGAGCATGAGAAAAGGGCCCGCTTTGCAGGCCCTTTCT
>JBKPNB010000009.1:0-8138 GCA_046732395.1 Actinomycetota bacterium
GCCCCAGGCCGAGCCGTCCGCGCCGGGGGCGGCGCCCGTGATCTCCCGGCGCAGCGCCCCGGCGAGCTCGCGAAGCCGCGCCGGAGCCTCGTCGCGGGGAATCGGCGCGAACAGCCCGACGTCGACCCCGGGCGGGCCAAGCCGGGTTTTGGCGCGGAGCCCGTCGAGCTCGACCGCCGCCCACAGGCTCTCGGCCGTGTGTCGCGAGCCGACCAGGACGCCCGCAGCCGCCTCCATCCCCTCGCGCGCATAGGGCAGGAACCGCTCGGGCTCAGGCTTCACCGTGTACTCGAGCGCCGAGCCGTGGATCTTCGCGGCGAACCGCAGCCCGGCGCGGGCGAGGATCGCCGGGCCCATGACCAGGTGGCCCGCGAGCGCGGCGTCGATCCCGCCGGCGCGCTCGGCGACCTCGCGGACGGCGGCGACGTTCGCCTCCAGGTAATGGTCGAGCTCGGACTCGGAGAGCTCGGAGAACTCCTTGACCTCGAACCCCTCGTACTCGTCGCGGACGTAGACCGGGAGGAGCCCCCCGATGTCGGGCCGATAGACGGTGATCGAACCCGACCCCGGCGAGGCGCCGGCGGCGTCCGCGACGCGCAGCGCGCCACCGTCCCAGCCCCCGACCCGGTCGACCCAGTCGAGCTCGGCAGCGTGGCGGTCCTGGCAGAGGAGGTGGACGTCGTGGCCGAGCCGCGCGAGCGCCGTCGCCAGGCTCGCGTTGAAGACGTTCGACCCGGTGCCGCGCAGGAGGTAACCGTGGAAGCTGAGGACGCGCATGGCCAGTAAGCAGTAAGCAGAAATCGGTGGGAGCTGGGCGCCTGGGGCGCCGATAACCTACGGCGTGTGAGCGGACGGCAGATCTTCAGACTGCGCGCGCCGGCCTCCGGCCGCGAGGCGCTCGTCGAGCTCGAGCCCGATGTCGTGTACGTCGACCGCGAGAGCGGCGAGGAGATGCGCCCGACGACGATGCTGCTGCCGCTCGCCGAGTCGGAGTCCTCGCTGTTGCGGACTCCCGAGAACCTCCGCGTCTGCCGGCGCTGCGATCAGCTCATCGGCCTCGACGTAAGCGACTGCCCGTACTGCGGTCTGCGCCAGGAAGCGCTCAACGGCGAGTCGTGAGGGCCCCGCGGCTCGCGCCGATCGCGCTCGCCGCGACGCTCGGTGCGCTCGCGCTCGCCGGCTGCGGCGGGGGCGGCTCCGAGAGCACCACCGCGAAGGCCCAGACGACGACCAAGGCGCCGCCGACGACGAGCACGGCTCGGACGACCACAACCACGACGCCATCGACCACCACCGCGCCGACCACCACCAGTGCCGCCTCGACCTCGACCACCACGGCGCCGTCGACGACGATCGAGGACTCCGGCGGCGTCTCGCCGACGAGTTCGACGACGACGACGACGACCGAGACCGAGTCCGCAACGACCAGCGGCGAGTCGGGCGGATCGAGCGAGGACGCGGGCGGCGGCGGGAACCTGACCCCGGGTCAGCGCTTCAACCGGTTCTGCCGCAAGCACCCCGGCGCCTGCGGCTAGCGGGCCCGTGCCGGAGGCGCGAGCGGCCTACGCGGGGACGTAGTAGGCCCAGTAGAGGAGGCGTGCCGTGAAGATGCAGCCGTAGGAGCGGACCGATCCGACCTTGGTCTGCGGGGCGGCGTTGATGGCGTTCGCCTTGCCGTTGCACTTCTTTGCGTTGCGGCTCGCGCGCCAGGTGCTCTGCGGGGCGTACTGGGCCGTCGTCAGCGTCGGGATCCAGGTCTGCGTCGTCAGCGCCACCAGCTCGCCCTTCTTGATCCTCAGCGGCTTGTCGAGGGTGATGTAGTGGAACTCGCCGAGCGACTGGTCGAGCTTCACGGTCGGGCTCTGGCGCACCAACTTGTAGGTCCCATGCTTGCGCGCGGCGAGGATCCCGATCCGGCCCGTCGACTCCTTGCCGTAGCGCTTGGTGCCGAAGAAGTTCTGCCCCCCGAACGCGTTTCGCTCGAGTTTGTTCGGCTTCGCGAGCTGGACCGCCCAGGCGACGATCGTGCCGTCGGTCGGCGCCCGCATGACGTGGCGGTGGCCATCGGCCTTGAGCTCGAAGCCGGTCACCGAGCCGATCACGAAGCAGGGCCGCTTGATGGTCGTCGGGTTCTGGCTCTCCGGCGGCTGCTGGGGGCAGAGCGCGCGCGGGGTGTTCTTGGTCTGCCCCAGCACGTGCGGCTTCGTGTTGCCGGCTCCGGCGGCGAGCGGCACGAGGGCCGTCGCGGCGCCGAGCACGCAGGCGCAGAGCGCCGCAAAGGCGATCGCGCCGCGCGGGCGCCTTCGGATTTGCGTTCTTGTGGCCATCGCTAGCTGGAACACGGCCGCGGGCGCATCGTTGCGGCCCCCTCCCTCGGGAGCGCCGTGAGCACGCGTAGATTAGGCGTCCACAAGGCGGCGAGACCGCTTCGGGTCGGGATTTGGGCGCAGACGCCCTCGTAGAATCGCCGGATGCCGGCGATCGAGACACGGGGGCTGGAGCGGGAGTTCTCGGGCGGCATCAGGGCGGTTGACGGGGTCGATCTCGAGGTTGCCGAGGGCGAGATCTACGGCTTCCTCGGGCCGAACGGCGCCGGCAAGACGACCACCGTCCGGATGCTGACGACGCTCCTGCGGCCGACCGGCGGAAGCGCCCGCGTCGCCGGCCACGATGTCGTCGCCGAGGCGAAGGAGGTGCGGCGGGCGATCGGCGTCGCGCTCCAGGAGGCGGCGCTCGACCCGCTGATGACCGGCCGCGAGCTGATCCGCCTCCAGGCCACGCTCCACGGGCTCGCCCCGGCCGAGGGCCGGCGCCGGGCGGACGTCCTGCTCGACCGCGTCGGCCTCACCGAGGCCGCCGATCGCCGGGTCGGGACCTACTCGGGCGGCATGCGCCGGCGGCTCGACCTCGGCTCGGCACTCGTCCACGAGCCCCGGATCCTGTTCCTCGACGAGCCGACGACCGGGCTCGACCCCGTCAGCCGCAAGGCGATCTGGCGTGAGGTGGCCCGCCTCAACGCGGAGGGGACGACGGTCTTCCTCACCACCCAGTACCTGGAGGAGGCCGACGAGCTCGCCAACCGGGTGGGGATCATCGACGGCGGCCGGATCGTCGCCGAGGGCACCCCCCGCCAGCTCAAGGGTCAGGTCGGTCTCCCCCACCTCGAGGTCCACATCGCCGAGGGCGATGCCGCCCGCGCCGAGGAGATCGTCTCTCGCTTCGGCCGCCAGCTGCCGGCCAGGAACGGCGCCGTGCTCGTCGAGCTCGAGCGCGGCGCCGCCGGCGTCGCGCCGATCGTCCGCGCCCTCGACGACGCCGGGCTCGCCGTCGACGCCCTCGAGCTCGTCGAGCCGACGCTCGACGACGTGTTCGTGGCCAAGACCGGCTACCACCTCGAGGGGGCGGACGCGACGACCCAGGCCGACGCCAGGGACGGCGAGTGATCGCGGCGAATCTGAGGGTGATCGCCTCGCTCGGGGCGCGGTCGGTGAAGCAGACGCTCCGCCGCCCGCAGCTGCTCTCGCCGATCATCATCTTCCCCACCCTCCTGCTCGCGGTCCAGACCGGCGGCGCCGGTCGTGCGATCGACCTGCCGCAGTTCCCGCAGGTCCACGGCTTCCTCGACTTCATGCTCGCCGGGGCGATGATGCAGTCGGTCCTGCTGGCCGCGAACAGCGGCGGGATCGCGCTCGCGGTGGACATCGAGATGGGGTTCACCGACCGGCTGCTGGTGGCGCCGGTGCCGCGGTTCGCGATCGTCCTCGGGCGCCTCGCGGGCACGGCCGTGCTCGGGGCCCTGTCGGCCGTCTGGTTCCTGGCGATCGGCCTCGCCTTCGGCGCCCGCATCGAGCAGGGCGTCGTCGGCGCCGTGCTGGTGATAGCGCTGGTGACCGCGTCGGCCATCGCGTTCGGCGGGGTCGGGGCGGCGATCGCGCTGAGGACCGGAAAGGCGTCGGTGGTCCAGGGGCTGTTCCCGCTGGTGTTCGTGATCCTCTTCCTCTCCTCGGCGTTCTTTCCCGAGCAGCTCATCCTCGAGCCCGCCCGGGCGGTCGCCCAGGTCAACCCGCTGAGCCTGATCGTCGAGGGCGTCCGCGATCCGGTGCTCTCGTCGCTGACGCTCTCGAACCTCTGGCAGGCCGCCGCCGCGATCGCCGGGGTCGCCGCGTTCAGCACCTGGCTCAGCGCTCGCGCGCTTCGCTACCGGCTGCGGACGGGAGGCTAGTGGTGACCGGCGCGCACGCGATCAGCCTGGCGACGATCGGCGCGCTCGTGCGGCGGGCGGCGAACGAGCTGCTCCGGGTCCCGGGAGCGGCGATCCCGGGCGTGCTGGCGCCGACGATCTTCTTCGTTGGGATCACCGCCGTGTTCGGCAGCCTCACGCACCTGCCCGGGTT
Source organism: Actinomycetota bacterium (assembly GCA_046732395.1). Taxonomy (GTDB): domain Bacteria; phylum Actinomycetota; class Thermoleophilia; order Solirubrobacterales; family 70-9; genus JAWVFM01. The sequence goes on from JBKPNB010000009.1 coordinate 4,395, forward strand.
CACGACGAGCCGCTACCAGAGCTTCCTGATCCCGCTCAGCCTCCTGCAGGGCGCCGGTTTCACCGGCGCGGCGACCGGCGTCAACCTCGCCCGCGACATCGAGCAGGGATGGTTCGACCGGTTGCTGGCCGCGCCGGTCCCGCGCTGGGCGCTCCTCGCCGGGATGGTGAGCTCGGCGGCGCTGCGATCGCTGATCCCGGCGGCCGCCCTGCTCATCGTGGGGTTCTCGATCGGCGTCCACTGGCCGGGGGTCGGCGGGCTCGCGCTGGCGCTGATCCTGGTGATGGGGATGGGGGTGGTTGCGGCCTGCTGGGGGACGATGCTGGCGCTCCGCTATCGAAGCCAGTCGGCGGCGCCGCTGATGCAGGCCGGAATGTTCATCCTGATCCTCACCACCACCGCCTACGCGCCGCAGCCGCTGCTGACCGGCTGGCTCCACACGGTCGCGGAGATCAATCCGGTGACCCGGATCATCGATGCCGCCCGGCAGGGTTTCATCGGCGGCGTGAGCTGGGCCGACACGTGGCCCGGGCTCGTCGCGCTCGCCGGGCTGATCGCCGTCCTCGGCGCGCTCTCGCTGCGCCAGATGTACCGGGTCACCGACGAGTGAGCGACTCCGGGCTGGCGGCGCTCTGTCGCCGGGTGTTGGCGGCGAGCTGGGCCGAGGGGGAGCGGAACGGCATCCCCTACGCCTACACCCGCCCGAGCCCCAGCCGCTACCCCTGGCAGTGGTATTGGGACTCGTGCTTTGCGGCGATCGCCTGGCGCCGCCTCGACCCCGCCCGCCCGCGCCGCGAGCTCGAGACGCTGCTGCGCGGCGGGCGCGAGGACGGGTTCATCGGCCACATCAGCTTCTGGGACCGACCCGTGAGCTGGGCCCGGCTCTGGTACTACAACGTCGACTCGCGGCGCTCGGAGCGGACGGCGACGATCCAGCCGCCGCTGCTCGCCTGGGCGTGGCGAATCGCGGTCGGCGATCCGGCCGAGGAGCCGGCGATCGCCGCGCACCACGCCTGGCTTCGGGCCAATCGGGACCTCGAGGGCGATGGGCTCCTGTGGCTGATCCAGCCCGACGAGTCTGGGCTCGACGACTCGCCGAAGTTCGACCCCGTGTGGGGTGCGCGGGCGCACGCGCGCATCGGCTTTCCGTTCCTGATCGCGCGCAACCGACGGCTCGGGTGGGACGCGCGGGCGATCCGCGACGCCGGGGGACCGGTTCTGTGTGAGGTGGCGACCAACGTCCTCTGGGGGCTGGCGCGGCTCGCCGCCGGCGAGCCGTCGATCACGCCGGCGCTCGTCGAGCGGCTCTGGAACCCCGAGCTCGGCCTGTTCTGCGACGAGGCGCAGCCGGGCGGGCTCCGCCCGGCGGTCGAGACCTGGGCCGCGCTGGCGCCGCTCGCGCTCCCCGACCTCCCGGCCGAGATCGGCCGCAGCCTCGCCGAGCGCCTGCTGGACCCCCGGCGATATTGGCTGCCCCTCCCGCCCGCCTCGGTCGCCGCGACCGAGCCGGCGTTCGAACCGGACCGCGCCCGCGGCCCGGGCCGACGCTACTGGCGCGGCCCGACCTGGATCAACGCCGCGTGGCTTCTGTGGCTGGGGCTGGTCCGGCTCGGCTACGCCGACCAGGCGGAGCGGATGGCGACGGCGGTCGAGCTCGCGATCCTCCGCGAGGGGCTCCGCGAGTACTTCAACCCCTTCACCGGCGCCGGCCTCGGGGCAACCGACTTCGCCTGGACGGCGCTGGCGATCGAGCTCGCCGACCCCGCGCCGGAAGCTTCGACCGGCTATTTGTAGCGGTAGGTGATCCTGCCCCGGTCCAGGTCGTAGGGGGAGAGCTCGATCTTCACCCGATCGCCGGGGAGGATGCGGATGTAGTGGCGGCGCATCTTGCCCGAGATGTGGCCGAGGACCTCGTGGTCGTTGTCGAGCTTGACCTTGAACATCGTGTTCGGCAGGGCCTCGGTGACCTCGCCCTCCATCTCGATCTTCTCTTCCTTGGGCATGCGGCCGATGAGCGTAGCAGCGGCCACTAGCCGCTCCGTCGGGCTAGCGGCCCTCGAAGGTCGCCTTTCCCGGGCCCTCGTCGAGGAACGAGCGGACGGCGTTGCGGAGGTCCTCGGTCTCGAACAGGCCGCCGGCGATCTCGCCCGTGACCTCGTCGGCCCGGTCGACCCCGCCCTCCAGGTAGGCGCGGACGATCCGCTTCGTCGCCCCGTGCGCCTTCGTCGGCCCGGCCGCGAGCCGCTGCGCGAACCGCATCCCCTTCTCGAGCAGCTCGTCGTCGCCGATGACGCGGTTGACCACGTTCCAGCGCTCGAGCGTCGCCGCCTCGTAGATCCCGCCGCTCATCACGAACTCCCGCGCCCGCGCCGGACCCGCGCGCTCGGCCATCCGCTGCGTGCCGCCGGCGCCGGGGGTGAGACCGACGACGGCCTCGACGAGCCCGAACCGCGCCGACTCCGAGGCCCAGATCATGTCGCAGCCAAGCGAGATCTCGAGGCCCGCCGTGAGGCAGAGGCCGTGGACCAGGGCCAGGGTGGGCACCGGCAGGGCCTCGAGCCGGCGGACGGGCTCGAGCAGCGCGCCGAACGTCCGGCTCCCTCCGTCGCCGCCGGCGTCGACGATCCGCTGGAAGACGTTGACGTCGGCGCCGCCGGTGAATACCTCGCCCTCGGCGCGCCAGACGACCGCCCGCGCGTCCGATCCCTCGACCACGTCGAGGCAGGCGGCGAGCGCCTCGAACACCTCGTCGCCGAACAGGTTGAGCGGCGGGTGGTTGAGGACGATCGAGGCGACGGCGCCGTCGCGCTCGACGCGGACCGCACCTCGCTCGCCGTCAGGCACCGCGAATCCGGTCGGCGACGCGCTCGATCTCGGCGGCCTCCGCGCCGCGCGGGATCCAGGGAAGCTTCAGCGGATCGTCGTCGTAGCGCGGGATGACGTGGATGTGGAAGTGGAAGACCGTCTGCCAGGCGGCGGGCCGGCACGAGTTGAGGAGGTTGAAGCCGTCGGGCTCGAGCGCCTCATCGATCCTTCCCGTGAGGCGACGGGCGGCAAGGATCGTCCGCTCGAGATCCTCGTCGCCGATCTCGAGGAGGTCGGCGGTGTGGGCGCGGGGGACGACGAGCGCGTGCCCCGGGGTCGCGGGGTTGATGTCCATGAAGGCGACGGTGTGCTCGTCGGAGTCGACGATCTGCGCGGGCACCTCGCCGGCGATGATCCCGCAGAACAGGCAGTCGTTCGCCATCGGGGCGGCAGCCTATCGGCGGGCAGATCAGGCGAGCCCGCCGAGCAGCTCGGCGTTGTCCGCCGACGATGAGATCCGCTCGCGTAGCGATCGCGCCGCCTCGGCCGGGCCAAGCTCGGCGAGTTCGGCGCGCAGCCGGCGGGCGGCGGCGAGCTCGTCGGGCGGGCGCAGGTCCTCCTCGCGCGAGACCCGGCACCCGGCCGGCTGGAGCGCCGGGTAGACGCCGACCGCGGCGAGCTCGGGATCGAGCGTGATGATCGCGTTCTCGGTCGTCACCACCGCCCGTTCGGCGGTGCTGTCGTCGGCCGCCCCGGCGACCGTGGTGGCGATCACCGTCAGCGAGCCGCTCCCCTCCCCCTCGATCTCCCGCCCCGAGCCGAACAGGCGCTTGACATCGGCGGTGCCGCCGGCGGCGACCGCGAGCCGGGAGAGCGAGTCGCAGATCAGGACGACGTCGACGCCGGCCTCGACCCGTCGCCGGGCGCGCGCGGCGGCGA
>JBKPNB010000010.1:0-6520 GCA_046732395.1 Actinomycetota bacterium
GCGGGAGACGAGGCGCCGGCCGTGAGCCGATTGGATCGCCTGCAGGAGGCCGGCGTCTCGATTTGGCTCGACACGCTCTCTCGCGAGCTGCTCGAGACCGGAGAGTTCGAGCGGCTCGTCCGAGACTCGGCGGTGACGGGCGCGACCTCCAACCCGACGATCTTCGCCAAGGCGATCACGGGCTCCGCCCGATACGACGAGCAGCTTCGCGCCGCCGCCGCCGGCGGCGGCCTGCAGGAAATCTTCTTCGAGCTTGCCCTCGAGGACATCGCTCGGGCCGCCGAGGTCCTCGAATCGGTCCACGAGCAAACCGACGGCGGCGACGGCTTCGTCTCCTTCGAGTGCACCCCGGACCTCGCCGACGATACGGAGGCGACGATCGAGCAAGCGCTCGAGCTGTGGCGACGGCTCGACCGGCGCAACGTGATGATCAAGGTGCCCGCCACCGCAGCGGGGGTGCCGGCGATCGAGGAGCTCACGGCTCGCGGGGTCAACGTGAATGTCACGCTGCTCTTCTCCGTCGAGCGCTACGAGCAGGTCATCGAGGCCTATCTCGCCGGCCTTGAACGCAGGGCGGGGGCGGGAAGCGCGCTGGGAAATGTCGCCTCCGTCGCATCCTTCTTCGTCTCGCGCCTGGACTCGAAGGCCGACGCCAGGCTCCCGGCCGGCTCGCCGTTGCGGGGCCGGATCGCGATCGCCAACGCTCACCGCGCCTATGGGCTCCACCTCGAGCGATTCTCCGGCGCGCGGTGGGACCGGCTGCGCGGGGCCGGGGCCCGCCCGCAGCGCCCGCTGTGGGCGAGCACGGGCACCAAGGACCCCGCCTACTCCGACGTCCTCTACGTCGAGGCGCTGATCGCGCCGGGCGTGATCAACACCATGCCGGAGAAGACGCTGCGGGCGTTCGCCGAGCACGGGGATGCCGCCGCGGCGCTGGACAGCGACCTCGCCGAGGTCGATCGCACCCTGGGCGCGGCCGAAGAGGCGGGGCTCGATCTCGCCACGCTGACGGCCGAGCTCGAGCGCGAAGGCGTCGAGTCCTTCTGCGCCTCCTACCGCCAGCTGATCGCCTGCATCGAATCGAAGCTCAAGGCGCTCGCATCCGATCGATGAGCCCGATCGGGGGCCTTGCGACGATTGCGAGGGGCCGGGAGCGAGGTGTGAACTTGAGGTTTGACCCCCTCCGGGGGCGATGACGATCGAGAGCGCCGGCGCGCCGGCTCCCGGGCGCCTTCGGGGCTATGCCGCGATTCGCGACTATGCGGCGATCGGCGATGGTCGCACGGTGGCGCTGGTCGCCCGAGATGGCTCCGTCGACTGGTTGCCGTTCCCGAACCTCGATGACCCGACCGTCTTCGCAGCGATCCTCGACCCGGGGCGGGGCGGGCGGTTTGCCCTCGCACCGGAGGTCCCCTTCGAGGTCGAGCGGCGCTACCTGCCCGCAACGAACGTCTTGGAGACGACCTTCCTCACCGGTCACGGGGTCGTTCGGGTGAGGGACGCGATGACTCTGCCGGTCGGACCCTTGGGGCCGTTCATGGAGCTACAGCGCCGAATCGAGGGCCTCTCCGGTGCGGTGCCGCTGCGTTGGTCGGTGGAGCCTCGGTTCGGCTATGGCAGCCGCCGGCTTCGTGTCGGCCAGCGGGCCGGCGTGCCCGTCTTCGACTCCGGCGGAGATGCCGTCGCGGTGTCCGGCCAGGACGCGGGCGAGATCGACCTCCGGGCCGATCGGATCGAAGCGCGCCTCGAGGCGCGCGCGGGGACACGGAGTGCGATCGCCCTTTGTTTCGCCCACCAGGAGCCCCTCGTGCTCCCGGCCCGCCGCGAGCTCGACGCTCGGTTTGAGAACACCTGTGCCGTGTGGCGCACCTGGGCTCATGGACGCAGCTACCGCGGCGGTTGGGAGGATGCGGTGCTCCGCAGCGCGCTGGCGCTGAAGCTGCTCGTGCACGCTCCGTCGGGAGCGGTCGCGGCGGCGGCCACGACCTCGCTGCCCGAGGAGCTTGGCGGGGAGCGAAATTGGGACTACCGGTTCTGCTGGATCCGCGACAGCGCGTTCACGCTCGACGCGTTCATGCAGCTCGGATGTCCGGCCGAGGCTCGGGCGTATTTCTGGTGGCTGATGCACGCCTCCCAACTCACCCACCCCCGGCTGCGGGTGCTCTACACCCTGGACGGCGCGGAGCGGGCGCCGGAGCGCGCGCTGCCGCTCGATGGCTACCGGGGCTCGCGCCCGGTGCGTGTCGGCAATGCGGCCGGCGACCAGCTCCAGCTCGATACCTACGGCGAGCTGATGCAGACGGCGTGGCTCTACGCGCGGGCGGGCCACCGGATCGACCCCGACATCGCGCGCAGGCTCGCCGGCATCGCCGACTTCGTGTGCACGCTCTGGCGCCACCCGGACTCCGGCATCTGGGAGGTCCGCAGTGAGCCGGTCCACTTCACCCAGTCGAAGATGATGTGCTGGGGGGCGCTCGATCGCGCCCTGCGCCTCGCCGAGGGCGGCGTCATCCCGCACGGCCATGCCCCGCGATGGCGAGCGGCCGCCGAGGCGATCCGTGGCTTCATCGAGGGCGAGTGCTGGTCACCGGCGAAGCGAAGCTACGTGCGCTTCGCCGGAACCGAGGAGCTCGACGCCAGCCTCTTGCTCGGCGTCCTTCACGGGTACGAGGATCGAGGGGGCGGGCGGATGCGAAGCACGGTCGAGGCGGTCCGGCGCGAGCTCGCCGACGGCCCCTACCTCCACCGCTACAGCGGCGAGGACGGACTCTCGGGCACTGATGGAGCCTTCGTTTGCTGCTCGTTCTGGCTTGCCGAGGCGCTCGCGCGCAGCGGGCGGGTCGATGAGGCCTCCGAACTGATGGATCGGCTGGTCGCCCTGGCGAGCGACGTCGGGCTCTACAGCGAGGAGATCGACCCCGTCACCGGCGAGTTCCTGGGCAACTTCCCGCAGGGCCTAAGCCACCTGGCACTCATCAGCGCGGCGGTGGCGATCGACCAGGCCAGCCGGCGATGAGCGTCTGGGGGGCGCTCGCCGGAGGCTTCGTCGGGACGCTTGTCCTGACCACGGTTCTGCGAGCCGCGAGCGAGCTGGGCGTAACCCGCATGGATCTGCCCTTCCTACTCGGCACGGCGCTCAGTGGCGACCGAGTCCGCGCCAAGGCCCTCGGCTACGCCCTACACTTCATCGCCGGGCTCGCTTTCGCGCTCACCTACCTCGGGATCTTCGCCGCGATCGGCCGCAGCGGCTGGTGGCTCGGCGCGATCTTCGGGGTCGTGCACGCCCTCTTTGCCTCGACGGCGTTGGTGACCGTCTTGCTCCCGCTCGTCCACCCGCGGATGGGTACCCCGCTTACCGCGGCCGGGTCGGTTGCGCTCCTCGAGCCGCCCGGGTTCATGATGCTGAACTACGGCGCCGGCACGCCGATCATCACCCTCCTCGGTCACATCGCCTACGGCACGATCGTCGGCGGCTTTGTCTCGCTGTCCGGTTAGCGCCGACGGATCACAGCGTCCCCGGCCCGGCCTCCTCATGGCCGACGACCCGCCCTTCGGCGTCGAAGAAGAACGCGACCGTTGGCACCCCGAAGTGGGCGCGCACCCGTTCGGCGATCTGGTGCTCGCGCCAGTTCTCGCCCTCGGTGCCGGGAGCGTGGAGCCTGAGCACGATCAGTTCAGCGTCGAAGTCCGCCAGAGCATCGGCGATCGCAACGACCTGGTCCTCGGAGCCGACCGCCCCGCGGGGCTTCAGACCGCCGCTGCGCATGTGGTCAAAGACCGTGCGGAGACGTTCGTCGGCGGCCACACGCGCCCCATCGACGTCGGTAGCAACCCACTGCAGCCAACTCGTCAGCGTCGGGGCGATGACGTAGATCTCCTCCGCGTCAGCGATGAGCGGACGAATCGCCTCGGGGACCTCGTTGGCGGCGGCCAAGATCTCGTTGGTAAGGACAAGCACGCGCTTCGCGGGTGGGGTGGAGTGTGCTGGCGGCATGACATCGCTGAGTGGCATATCGGCTCGTTTCCGGCGTGAGGTCGCAAGAGGGAGCTTGCTGCACGGCGCCGATTCGAGCAATGGGCACGAACACCCATCCCTTGTTCTCAGCGTCCGCGATCCGACGCTCCACGACAACGCCATGAGGCTTGGCGAGCAGCATGTCGATGGGGGTAAGAACCGGGTCCGTCGTGGCGCAGACGGAGTGAATGGTTTTCCGACTTACGGTCAACCGAGCCCCGATCTGAGGGGGAGCAATGTCCGAGCGCAGGATGAGCAAGCTGCGCCAACTTCAGAGAGCTGGTGGGTCGATCTGGCTCGATGAGCTTTCGCGCGAGCTGCTCGAGAGTGGCCAGCTCAGGCGTCTGATCCAGCAGTTCGCCGTCACTGGAGCCACCTCGAATCCGACGATCTTCGCCAAGGCCATCACCGGCTCCGATCGCTACGACGACCAGCTGCGAGCCTTGCTCGCAGCCGGCATCCGGGATCCGCTCGAGATCTTCTTCGAGCTCGCCCTCGAGGACGTTCGTCGTGCTGCCGATCTCCTCCGCCCGATCTATGCGGTCGAGCAAGGGCGAGACGGCTACGTCTCCTTCGCTTGCACTCCCGACCTCGCCGACGACACCCAATCCACCGTCGCGCAGGCGCTCGCGATTCGGGATCGGCTGGAGCTGCCAAATGTGATGATCAAGGTCGCGGCGACCGATGCCGGGATCGAGGCGATCGAGGAGCTCACCGCTCGCGGCATCAACGTCAACGCGACGCTGCTCTTCTCGCTGTCGCGCTACGAGCAAGCGATCGGTGCCTACCTCGACGGCCTCGAGCGGCGCGCGGCCTCGGGCGAGCCGCTTTCCCGCATCTCCTCGGTGGCGTCGTTCTTCGTTTCGCCCGTCGACGCAGCAATTGACCCGCAGCTCGCGCCGAACTCGCCCTTGCGCGGACGGATCGCGATCGCCAACGCCCAGCGAGCCTACGCTCGCTACCTGGGAACCTTTGGACTGCCGCGGTGGAGGCGGCTCGAGGCGCTCGGAGCCCGCCCGCAGCGGCCGCTTTGGGCCAGCGTCGCGGCCGAGGACGATTGCTACTCGGACGTTCGCTACGTCCAGGAGCTGGTTGCCCCCCACGCCATCGGCGCGATACCACTGAAGACGCTTCATGCCTTTGCCAGTCACGGCGAGGTCGGCGGCTGGCTCGGTGGCGATGCCAGCGTCGCCGAGCACCTCATCCACCGGCTCGCCGCGGCAGGGATCGACTTCGTCGCCCTCACCGATGGGCTCGAGCGCCAAGCGCTCGAGACCTCTCGCGACTCCTACCGCCAGCTACTGAGCTCGATCGAGCAACGCATCACCTCATTGAGAGCGGAGGTTCCTCGCGGGTTGGTCGGTCAGCGGGTGGGGTCATGAGCGCCCGCCGAGCCCCTGTTGCGACGCCGCATGCATCCGAGCGGCACCTCCAAGCGCTGCCGGGCCGAGCGGCGGTGGATCTGGACGCCGCCGAAGCCGCCGCTGGCAGCCTCCTGATCGCGCTCGGCGCCGATCTCGAGGCGCCAGGGCTCCGGGAGACGCCGCGACGCATCGCTCACGCCTATGCCGAGCTCCTGACCCCGATGCCCTTCAACGCCACGACCTTCCCGAACGTCGAGGGCTACGACGAGCTCGTGGTGGTGCGCGACATTCCGTTCCAATCGCTCTGCATGCACCACATGCTCCCGTTCCACGGGACCGCCCACGTCGCCTACCTGCCCGGCGATCGAATCATCGGACTGTCCAAGCTCGGTCGCGTCGTCGACCTCTTCGCCCGCGACCTGCAGGTACAGGAGCGGCTCACCACGCAGGTTGCCGACTGGCTCGACACACAGCTGTCGCCCCGAGGGGTCGGCGTGATCATCGAAGCCGAGCACCTGTGCATGTCCTTGCGGGGCGTGCAAAAGGCCGGCTCGCGGACTGTCACCTCGGCCCTGCGAGGTTCGATCAAGGACGACCCAAGGACTCGGCAGGAGTTCCTGAGCCTGGTGCACGGACAGCCGATCTCATAGCGCGGGCTACGCGTTCCTGCCGCCGGCTCGCGCCGGGCGTCGTGCCGCCTCTCTATCGAGGCCCCTTGTGTCGTGTCGAGCGCAGGCGGCGAGGCTCGGGCCCACTCGTCTTAGCCAGGGATGAACAAACCTTGAGGGTGGGTGTTTTCGTCCATACCGGGATCGCCAAAAAGGGAGCACCGTTTGAGTGATCCCCAAATAACCGAAAGGACCCACCATGCCCGCCGGCTGCGTCCAAGCCCATGGAGCTCCCAGGCGTCCCGCCCCGGACCGTCCCAGCCTGATGCGCAGAGCGCGGGTGTGGTCGAAAGACCCCGAGCTGGACGCAGCGCTCGCGGGCGGAGCGGACCCGACCGGAACCGAGGAGCTCGCCCTGCGAGCACGGCAACTCGCCGAGCCCAGAAAGCGAGGCGAGCTGGCCGACGCCCTCGACCATCTGGTCGAGACTGCCGAACGGCGGGGCGACGGAGCTGCCCGCATCGCCCCCTATC
>JBKPNB010000011.1:0-4057 GCA_046732395.1 Actinomycetota bacterium
GGTGCCGCTCGCGTGGCCCGGGACGAGGTTGGTCGCCGGCGACTCAACGGCAACCACGCGCCCGTCCGCTGACATCGCCAGCGACGAGGTGTAGAACGGGATGAGTACCCCGACGCCGGTATTCGCCGGGTGCCCGGACGAGCTCACATCCGCCTGCACGGTCCTGCCGTGTCGCTGATCGCGGAAGAAGACGTGGAGCCGGCCGTCGGCTCCCCCCGAGACGAGGTTCCTCGCGCTGGACTCGAACGCGATGAAGCCGCCGTGGTTGGAGATCGCGGGAAAGCCGCTGTTTCCGTTGGATTGCTTGCCGGACGAGCTGACGCTGACCCGTACCGTCTTGTGCTTCACGAGGTCCCGGCGGAAGATGTCAAGGCTCTTGTTGGTGTCGTGCTTGACGAGGTTCGACGCCTTCGACGCGAAGGCGACGTAGCGCCCGTCGCCGGAGATCGCGGCTTTGTGGCTCCCCCTGTTTGCCTTCTTGCCCGCCGAGCTCAGGCTGACGAGCTTCGTCTTGTGCTTCTTCAGGTCGCGAACGTAGACGTTGTAGCCCCGGGCGCCCTTGACGAGGTTCGTCGCGTTCGACTCGTAGGCGACGTAACGCCCGTCGGCGGAGATCGAGGGATGGTGGCAGTAGCCGTTTCCCGTCTTGCCGGACGAGCTTACGTTCACCTGCTGCGTCTTTCCTGCCTTCATGTCGCGGACGAACTCGTTCCGCCCGGCGATTGGCTTACGAGGAGTCAGGTTCGTGGCGCCGGAGCTGAAGGCGACGAAGCGCCCGTTGGCGGACAGCGAGGGGTTCTGGCTCCGGCCGCCGGCCGGCTTCCCGTTGACGCCGACGGTCACCAGGCTCGTCTTGCCGCTCTTCATGTCGCGGACATGGATGTTGCCGTCGCCGTACGCGTCGGGCTCGGCGTAAGCGACGAATCGACCATCGGCGGAGATCGAAGGCTGGATGGGCTTGTTGCCTCCGGAGGCTGGCGCGGCCAGCCGAGTCGTGCCCGCCTTTCGATCGCGAACGAAGACCCCCGTATTGCCGCTGGAGTCGAGGTTGGTGGCGTAGGACACGAAGGCGACGAACCGCCCGTCGGCCGATACCGAGGGATTGCCGCTGTCGGCGTTCGCCGGCTCGCCCGACGAGCTCACGCTGACCAGGATTGTCTTGGCGTTGCCCGCCAGCGCCATCGTGGCGACGCCGACGGCGAGCGCGAGAGAGCCAAGCGATGCGAGCAGAAGGCGAATGGAGGTGGCTTTTCTGGTCATTGGACGCAACTTTTGGCCCGATCCGCGCGCACGGGGCCACTCCCAGCGCTAGACCTGTCACACCCTGAAAACCGCTGACTAGCGATTTGTTGCGCCCGAAGCCGATCTTGCACCATCGCCTCCTTCGTGCGAAGAAGCGAGCGTCAGGTGCATCTTCCGGCGGACGCTCGCGACGGACGAGCAGGAGGAGCCCGACCGACCGCCGGGGTCTCGCCCGCTTTCACTTGTGCTTGCGGTCGTCAGCGTCGGTTCGGACCTCGTGCCCGCCGTTCGTCCATTCCGAGCGTCTCGCAAGCCGCCGCCGGAAGCGCCTCCTTCCACGCGAATGCGGAGCGATGCACTGCGCGTCTAGAAGATGGGCTCCATCTCGTCAATCAGCCCGAGCGCCTCCTCCATCGAGTAGGTGGCGTAGGTGTTGACCGTGTTCCACTGCATGAGGCGGCTCTGGACGATGAAGTTCCTTACCGCCTCGATGTCGTCCGCCTCCACGACCGCGAGGATGATGTGGTCGGGGCCGAAGATGCGCATGGTCACGATGCTGACGCCGAGGTCCTCGGCGAGCTGCGGAACCTGGCTGGCGCCCTCCTTCATCAGCTGCCGCGTCGCAGAGTTGGAAGTCGGGCAGAGATCGGGCGGGTGCTCAGCGATTACGGCGAATGTCGCCATGAGGGAACCTCCTTGTGGTTGCCTGGTCGGCAGCCTATCCCCGCATGCCGCCGCCTTGCTGTGGCCGATGATCACTTCCCAGTGGCCCTCTCAGGCGCGTCTCCGGCGTCGCTAGGCGGCGCGACGGGCTCGGCGGGGTTCTCCCCCCGAAGCCGAGAGGGCGCAGAACGCGCCTGGCCTCCACGATGATGTCCTAGGGCAGAACCGAGGCACTAGGTTTAACGGATGGCGGCGCAGTCTGGCGAGCTGACCCTCGAGATCGTCCGCGCCCTGCCCGTCGCGCCTGCGCGCGTCTTCGCCGCCTTCAGCGATCAGGATGAGCTGGCGAAGTGGTGGGGGCCGGAGGGCTTTAGCGTGGGCAGCCTCGACTTCGACCCTCGCGTCGGAGGGACCTACCGGATCGAAATGCAGCCGCCCGAGGGCGATCCCTTCTATCTCGGCGGGGAGTTCCGTGAGGTCGATCCGCCCGGCCGCCTCGCCTTCACGTTCGTGTATGAAGACCCAGATCCCGACGACGTCGAGACCCTGGTCGAGCTCTCGTTTCGCGATCTCGGCGGATCAACGGAGGTCGTCTTCACTCAGAGTCGCTTCAAGACTGAAGCGCGTCGTGAACTTCACCGGGACGGTTGGACGGACAGCTTCGACAGGCTCGAGCAAGTCATCTCGCAGTCATAGCCCGAGAGGGCACTCAGCACAGCGTGCGGCGCCTCCCGTCACGCTGACGGGGTCGGCCGGTGGCGGACGTCGAGCCACCCTGCGGAACGCTGCTTTCGCGCGGTTGCGGTTGCCTCCGGCGCGGCGCCGCGCGCTCCCGCGCTGGACGAGTGCCGGTGCTCTCGGCCGAGCGCGTGATCAAGAGGTTGCCCTTCGCACCCCGGTTTGTCGACTGGGGGCCGCGGCCCTAGCCCCGGAAAGCCGAGAGCCCCAGCCGCGGAAAGCCCAGAGGTAAGTCTGGCGATCTCAGCCGAAGCGACCCGATGCGGACGTTCGTCGTCGAGTGCTACTGGCCGGAACTGATCGAGCAGAAGGCCCGGGATACGCTGGAGCGGATCGCTCGGCTCGGTGCAGATACGTCACCGGAAGAGGCGGTGTGGTCGCTAGGTTGCATCCTAATGCCCTTCGACGGGCTGGCCCTGTTCCTATTCAGCGCCTCGAACGAAGACGTGGTGAAAGCACTTGGACGGCTCTCTGAGGTCCCCTTCGACCGCATCATCGAGTCCGTCCACATCGGATTTGAGCGGCTGCCGGCGTGACGTCCTTCGAGGAGAAGCCCAAGCTCGATGCAAGGCTCGTGCAACGTTCGTGCGACGACCCGGGGCTAGCGTCCTCCTCAGATCGCCGGGCATTCGAACCATCCGGGGACAGAGGAGAGACACTGCGATGACGGCACTCGGACGCAGAGGCAGGCAGCGAGAGCGCGCCGATGACCTGGCGGCCGGCCCAACGATGATGCCGGCCAAGCTTTCCCTCGAAGCCGCCACCACGGTGCTCGCCTCGCTTGCGGCGACCCTCGCCCTGGCGCTGGCCGGCCTCATGGCCTTGAGCGGCGGCCGTGCGCTCGCGCAGCAGGTGAGCTGCGGCGACACGATCGCCGTCGACACGACCCTCCACAAGGACCTGGTTGACTGCCCCAACAACGGCATCGTGATCGGTGCGGACGATGTCACCCTCAATCTGAACGGCCACCTGATCGACGGCGACGGGACCCCGGCTGCCGGCTGCGACCCCGAGACGGAGTCTTGCGACGTAGGGGTGCTCAGTGACGGTCACGACGGAGTCACCGTGATGCATGGCTCCATACGCCGGTTCGACGCCGGCGCCGTCGTGGGCGAGGCACGCCATAACCGCCTGCTGGACATTTCCTCATCGAGGAACTTCTCCTTCGGCATCGTGGTCTTTGACTCCGCCCGAAGCCTGGTCCGAAACAGCTCGGGAAGCCGCAACCCCGCTCCCGAGGGGGACGGGATGGGCTTGTTCGGCTCGCATGACGTCCGGATCCTCCACAGCTCATTCCGGCACAACGCCCAGCCCGGCATCCACGTCGCCGATTCCACCCACAACCTGATCAAGGGGAACCTGATCTCACGCAACCCCGACACCGGAATGTCCTTTGAACATGCCGACCGCAATC
>JBKPNB010000012.1:0-16692 GCA_046732395.1 Actinomycetota bacterium
TGGCGCCACCGAACCAGACACCCCGACCCGCCGAACTCGCGGTCGCGCGTCGAAGGATTTCCAAACGTCCCAATCGCGTGACCGAGGGTTGGCTGCCGAAGCGGGTGGTAGTGGCCGAGCTTCGAGATGCCGAGCTGGCCGGGATTGATCGTCAGCCCGGCAGCGACTGCGGGAACGAGGAGCGCGATCGAAGCGACCGTGCTCACGAGAACCACCAATCCGCGCCGCGACATGAGCCCTCCCCTCACTGTGTACGCCGGCAGCCTATCCGATGAGAGAGCCGCTAGTTCGCTCTTTCCGGAATGACGCCGAGCCCCTTGCAGGCTGGGCAGGGTGAGGGCCGGCCACCCGTCTCACGGATCGGGCGCTTACCGCTCCCGTTGCACCGGGGACAGAGCGGCCCTGGCGGAAGCTTGCGGCGCTGGTTCCCACGCGGACTCACGAACAGATGTTCGCATGGCTGTCAATCGGCAGAAAGCGCCCCCGCACGCTCGGGGTTCAAGCGAAACGCCGGGGGCATGGCACCGGGCGGAGGGGGCACCCTCGCCGGTGCAGGCGACAGCCTATCTCGCGCTTTTTGTTCCCCGCCGCCTGCCGATGTAAGGTCTGACTCGATAACCGAAATGCCCCGGCGGCGCTGAGACGCCCCGGGGCCGGCGTCCGGTCAAGTGGCACTCGCCCGGACGCAGGCCGAAGGCTATCCGCCGGGCTAACCAGGAGGTACTCGAAACCGATGCCACGTAAGCCAACAGGACAGGTGATCCCCCCGACGGCCGGACGCGCTTGGGCGATCCGCTTTTACGCCTACGGGAAGCGCCGCTACGTCACCCTCGGCGCCACTGAGGACCGCTGGAACCGACAGCGGGCGGAAGCCGAGCTCCGGCACGTCCTAGCAGATGTCGAGCGCGGTCGATGGCGACCGCACCAGCCCGAGCCAGTCGAGCCGCCGACCGAGGTTCCGACCTTCCACGAGTTCGCGAGCGAGTGGCTCGCCACACGCGAGCCCGAGCTGAAGCCGAGGACATTTGAGGACTACCGCTGGGCGCTCACGCACCATCTGCTGCCTTTCTTTGCCGGTCACCGGCTTGACGCGATCCGAGTCGAGGAGGTCGATCGCTACCGGGCCGCAAAGGTGCGCGAGGGACGTCTTTCGCCGAACATCATCAACAAGACGCTGACACGACTGGCGCAGGTCCTCGAGGTCGCGGTGGAATACGGCTATCTGGACCGCAACCCCGCTCGCGGGCGCCGCCGTCGAGTGAAGGCGACGACGCCGCGTCGGGCTTGGCTCGAGCCCGAGCAGGTCGCACCCCTGCTGGACGCTGCCGGCGCAATCGATGCCGAGCGCACGCGCTCTGACGATCCTGGTGGACGGCGCGCCATGCTCGCGACGCTCACGCTAGCCGGGTTGCGGATCGGTGAAGCTCTCGCGCTCCGCTGGCGCGATGTCGACCTCGCATCGGGACGCCTCGTAGTTGGCGAAGCGAAGACTGACGCCGGGAGGCGGACAGTTGACCTCTCCCCCGCCCTCCGCGACGAGCTCGCCGCGCACAAGACCAGGACGAAGCATCCGGAATCAGGCGACCTCGTGTTCTGCACCCGCACCGGACAGCCTCAGAACCGAAACAACGTCCGGCGTCGCGTCCTCGTCGCAGCTGCCAAGCGGGCGAACGAGCGGCTCTCGAACAATCAGAGCGAGATTCCCGCTCTGCCCGAAGCGTTGTCCCCGCACGCGCTGCGGCACACGTTCGCCTCGCTGCTATTTGAGGCCGGTGCGACAGTTCCCTACGTGATGGCTCAGCTCGGGCATGCCGATCCGAAGGTCACTCTTAGCATCTACGCGCACGTTCTGCGTCGGAAGGGCGACACGGGAGCCCGGCTCGACGCACTCGTCAGGGCCGCTGATTGGGCAGCAATGGGCAACGAGCTCCAGTTCAAAGCGCCGATGCATGCAGATTCCGCCGAGCCTGAGAGCGAGAAAACCCCGCACTAGCGGGGCTTTCATTTCCATGGGCGCTGCTGGGCTCGAACCAGCGACCTCCAGCTTGTCGAGCTGGCGCTCTCCCTACTGAGCTAAGCGCCCGAAGGATCGAGTTTATCCCGGTGTCAAGCCGTTTCGGCGAGTCCCCGGTTCGCGGCCTGGTCAGCGGTGACGTCGTCGATATCCGTCATTCGGCCCATTTCGGCCCAATGAAGCGCCTGATCGAACGCCTCGCGATACGTCCTCGGCAGTCGCTCCCGCCGTTTCGCGGCCTTCGCGTAGACCGACAGCGTGAACCTCGGATCGGAGTGCCCGATCGGTTCCGCGATGTAGATCGGGTCGTCGCGGAGTGCTCCGCGCAACGATGCGTACGTGCGTCTCAACGAGTGCGGGCTAACGCGGTCGCTGATCGCCTCGATCCCAGCCGCGTCGAGCTTTCGATTTGCCCTGCGAATCGTCGTCTTCAGCCGCCGGGCCGATGTTGTCCTTCGTCCGCGGTGAGCGGCGTCCGTTCCGCGAGCGGCAGACGAACACGCGGTCAGACGGCCGGGTCGCCGGGCTGCGCGCCTTCCACTCGGCCAGCTCGTCAATCAGACCGCCCGGCAGGTCAACGCGACGGCCGGCGCCGGCGTCGGTCTTCGCGTCGCGCACCGTCAAGGTTCCCGTCGGCAGGTTGATGTCGCGCCATTCGAGCGCCACAGCCTCCCCGACCCGGAGGCCGGCGCCGGCCAAGATCGAGACCACCGGCCGGTACCAGGAGTCCGCAGCGTCAAGCAGCGCGGGCAGCTGCTCGGGCTCGACCCACGAGCGTTGTGGAGCTCTGGTCTTGACCCGACGCTTGCGGCCTCGCGCTACGTTCCGATCGAGGTAGCCGGACTCGATCGCCTCGTCGAGGATCTGCGCGAGCCGGATCAGCGTCTTGTTGAGCGTGGCTGGCCCTAGCCGTCCCTCCCGGAGCTTCGCCGCCTTGTAGCGGTCGACCTCCTCGACGGTTATCGCTGCTAGACGAAACGTGCCAAAGAACGGCAGCAGGTGATAGCTCAGCGCCCAACGGTAGTCCTCGGCCGCCCCGTCGCACCATTCGGGGCGATGCCGCTCGAACCACTCCGACGCAAACTCATGGAAGGTTGGTTCCTCCCGAATCTCGGATTCGCGAGGCGGCTCGGGCGGGCGCCAGATTCCACGCTCGACGTCCGCAAGGACGTGAGAAGCTCAGCCTCCGCACGTTGACGGTTCCAGCCTTCTTCCGGGCGCCCGAGCGTGAGACGACGGCGCTTTCCGTACGCCTGAAACCGGAGCCCCCAACTCCTCTGCTTCCCATCGGGAGCGATCACCTGGCCAGTTGCCTTTCGCGGCATCGAAAGCGTCCTCTCTTGGGCAATGAGGGAGGAGCGCACCTTAGCTCTCCCCCCCTCTGAGCTTTGTGCGCCTATGGCGGGCGATGTAGCTCTGAAGGTCGCGGTAGCCATCGACGACCCGGCCGTCGCCAAGGCGCCGCCGGCGCGAGGCCTCAGCGCGACATGCGGGGCTGCAGTAGACGGCGTCTGAGCGCAGGCCCGAAGTCGACGCGCCACAGATCGGACAGCGCCTCACGGAGCGTTCCCTTTGATCTCGAGAAGCCTGACCTCGCGCCGCCGCGCGCCGCGCTGCCGGGGCCGCCGGCGGCGCGGCAAGACGTCGGCCGAAGCCTCGGTAGCCCCGTCTCCGCCTAGGGCGACTGCTTCGACCGTCGCCCGCTCGAACCGAAGTCGTGGTCGGGCGCCTCCGCCGAGGCGGATCACCCCGAGCTCGGCCTTATGCTCGCAGACCCAGCTGCGCTCGCAGCCGAGCATCCGGGCGACCTCCGCGGCGTCGATCAGCTCGGTCGCGTTCGTCGGCGTTGCACCGCGGAGCATCAGCGCCACACGCTCGGCAATCCGATTTGCGAGCAGCTCCGCCAACGCCTCGTCGATCACGGCGCCGACGGGCTTCCAGTCCCCTACCCGCTGAATCGGACGTTCGGAGTCCAACTCGATCACGTTCGACGCCGACGCCGGCGCTTGTTGTCGACCCGACTCCCGGCGTCACGCTTGCCTTCGACCTCAACGAGCGGTGAGCCCAGGGGCGCGGGATGAAGCCCGAGCGCACGAAGGCCGTGGGCATATGGGGGAAACGGACAGCCCACCTACCCATATGTCCCGCGAACGCCGAGATTGACCAACCCGCGGGCCGGCCAACGTAGGTCGGTAAATCGCGGCGAGTTCACCGCTATGGCCCAGATGAACCGGGCCTTATTCGAGCCCGGGCTTGAACGTCACGTCGGGATCCTCTTCGAGATGCTCGAGCACCATGTTCTGGAGGCGCGCCTCGTCGATTGAGTCGCCGTCGGTGAGGTCCGCCACAACGGCCTCAGCCTCCCCGCCGTCGGCGCGAATCTCTCCGACGACCGCGTCGAGCGCATCGGCCTGCACGTCCCAGCGCCTGACCCGGTCACCGAGCTTGGCGACGCGCCGCGCGTGGGCCTCGCCCTGCCACTCGCGGCGCCGGTGACCCCAAACGGTTCGCGCGGCGCCGCTCATCCGCCGCCCCCGCCGGGGGGCTGGATCAGCTCCACCGTCACCCCGTCCGGATCGGCTGCATAGAACGCGCGGGCCCCGTGCCAGGCACCCGGGGAGTCGATCGTGACCGGGTCGCTTCGCACGCCCGCGCCCGCGGCCCGCAACCGCTCGCAGACGGCGTCGGCGTCGGGCACCCGCAGCGAGATGTGGGTGGCGCCCGGATCGTTTGGCTCCGGCCGGCTGGGCGTCCCCCGGGGCCGCTCGTACTCGATCAGCTCCAGCACCTGGCCGTGGGGCAACAGAAGATCCGCCCAGCGCACCATGGGGTTCGCGATCCCGGTGATCTCGAACTCACTCGACCCGTCCACCTCGCCGCGGCCTCGAAGCGCGAGCCCGAGGAGGTCGCGGTAGAAGGCGAGCGAGCGGTCGAGGTCTCCGCAGGTCACAGAGACGTGGTCGAGCCCGGTCGCGCGCCAGACGTCCCGTGCGATCCCGGCGTCCCGCTCGCCGCGCAGGCGCTCCGGGATCAGGTCCCGCGCGAAGACGTCGTCGAGCGTCTCGTGACGGCGGATCAGCTCAGCCCCGGTACCGGTGACGAGCGCCGTGCCCGGGCGCGGGAGCGCGTTGAAGTTCGTCGCCGTGGCGTCCTGATAGGCACCGGTGTCGAGGAACGCGAGGACCTCTCCTGCCTCGACGGGCGGGAGCTGTGCGTCGGGGACGATCACGTCGAGCGCGCAGGTACGGCCGGTGACGTCCGCGGTGAGGGTCGCGTTCGCGGCGGCGTTGATCACTGGGAGGCACCGCCAGCGGTTGTGCTCGAGGTTCACGTCCGGGAGGTAGGAGTCGGAGGTGTCGGTCTCCACCCAGGTGAGCGGGACGGGCTGGGTCTGGCGCTTGACGCTCCCCACGGTGGCGAGATGGATCCCGGCGTCCGCGTACAACGCGCGCCCCGGCTCGAGCTCCAGCCGGATCGACGCGGGATCGAGGCGAAGGCCCTGGAGCCCGGCGATCAGCGGGCGGCAGACGGCATCCGCATAGTCCGCCACCGGTGGTGCCTGTGCGGGGGCCGCGGCGCGCTGGGGGAGCAGGCGCCCGAACGGGTCGCGCGGCACCGGGAATCCGCCGCCGACGTCGAGCTCGCGCGGGACCCAGCCGTCCCAGCGCCCTCGCAGCTCCTCCAGGAGCGCGCACAGCGCGTCGACCGCGGCGCTCCAGACGGCCGGGTCGGCGGAGTGGCGGCCGAAGTGGAAGTGGATGCCGGTGAGGTCGACGTCGGGATTAGCGATCTCGGCCGCGCCGATCGCGAGGAGGTCCTCGGTCGGGATGCCCGCCTTGTAGCGCTGGACGGCATCGCGGATCGAGACGCCCTCGGCCGACATCTCCGAGGGCGCGTCGAGCCCGACGAGGTCGGGACGGAAGCGTAGGCGAATCCGCGCCGTTGCGCCGAGGCGGGCGGCGACCGCCGCGGTGCGCTCCAGCTCGGCCCGGCTATCCAAGGTGATCCGAACGCCCTCGCGTACGGCGCGCTCGAGCAGCGCCTCGTCCTTCATCGACCCATTCAGCGAGATCCGCTCCGGGTCCGTGCCCGTGCGGAGCGCCGCCTCGAGCTCGCCCGGTCCGAAGACGTCGCAGCCCGCCCCTTCGTCCGTGAGGATGGAGCGAAGCGCGAGCGAGGGGTTCGCCTTGATCGACGGCAGCAGCACGAGCTCGGCCGGCCAGCGCGACCCGAATTCGGACTCGAGGCGGCGCGCGTTGCGGCGCAGCTGATCCTCGGAAACGACGTGGAGCGGCGTGCCGAACCGCCGCGCCAGCTCCAGGGCTGGGAGCTGCTCGACGAAGAGAACGCCCTCTCTGATCGACAGGCACTCGTCGAGCAGCTGGACGTTCGCGCTCATCGCGCTCCCACTTCGGCCGGCTCGAGCGCGGGCGGCGCCGCACGCCGCCCGCTCTCGGGCGCCAGCTGACGGAGCGGGCTCGTCCGGGACGGTGAGCGGGCCGCGGGCATGGAGCCCGCCTTCAGACGGCCTGCCGGATCCCACAGCGCAAATGGCTCATCGCCGTCGTAGTCGATGACCGCGGGAAGCGCCCCCGTCGCGGAAGGGAGCTCGAAGTGCGCCACGGTCTGCCTTGTGACGGCGAGCCGGACCTCGATGCCGGCGCGGGCGAGGAGGCTGCCGCTCCACGGGCCGGAGGCGACGATCGCCGCTCGCGCGCGCCAGGCGACCCGGCCGGCCCGAACGACGACATGATCGTCGCCCGGTTCGAGGACGTCCACCGCTTGGGCCCCCACCAGCTCCGCCCCGGCGCCGCGCGCCAGGCGCAGGAGGCCCCGCAGCGCGCGATCCGCGCCGGTCACCTCGGCGTCCGGCTGATGGAGCGCTGCGCGCCGGTCGGCGAACCGGATCCTGAAGTGCCGCTCGGCCGCCGCCGGCTCGAGGGGCTCGCCCTTCTCGCCGGCGGCGCCAAGTAGCGGCAGCTGCCGCTCCGCGAACTTCCCGGCGCTCAGGACGGCCGTCAGGAAGAGAAGCCGCTTGCCGGTCCGGGCCTCGACGTCGCGCCATCGCTCGACTGCATGCAGCCCCATCTCCAGGTACTCCTCGTCTGGGTAGGCGGCGGGAACGTAGATCCGAGCGCCCCCCTTGCTCGCGCCGCACGCGTCCCCGAGCGAATCGCGCTCCAGCAGCACCACCCCCGCTCCCGCACGGGCGCACTCGAGGGCCGCGGTGGCGCCGACCACCCCGCCCCCGATCACGACGACGTCGTCCCGATTTGTCTGGTCGCGCGCGGTGTCTCCAAGATCTGTATGATCGTACAGTACAAATGACCAACTCGGCTGAGCCACTCGCGCGGACTCCCACACAGGCGGCGGGGGCGACCCCCGCCCCCGCTCGTGGCAAGCGCCCCCGAGGCAACGCCCGCCGTCTCCTCCTCCTCCAGACGACGCTGCGGCTGATCGCCGATGAGGGCATCGACGCCGTCACCCACCGCTCGGTGGCGGAGGCGGCGGGCGTTCCTCTCGGCTCGACGACCTACTGGTTCGCCTCGCGCCAGGACATGCTGAGCCAGGCGCTCGAGCAGTTCGCGCGCCTGGAGATCGAAAAGCTCCGAGAGCATCTCGGGGCCGTACTTGGGCGGCGCCTTTCCCGCAAGCGGCTGGTCGACGAGTTCACCGACCTCATCGCGCCCCAGCTCGGCCAGGCGCGCTGGCGAACGATCGCCCAGTACGCGTTGCTCAACGAGGCGGCGCGCCAGCCGGAGCTCGAACCTGTGTGCCGCGAGTGGACGGCCGCATGGCAGGAGACCGTCGCGGAGGTGTTCGACTCGCTGGGAGCCCCGGACCCCGAGTTCGAGGCCCGTATGTTCCTGGCGCTGCTCGACGGCCTGCTCCTGGAGCAACTGGGGACCCCCGACGAGGACCCGAAGGAGAACGTGATCCGGCCTGCCCTGCGCGCCTGGTTCGACCGTGTCCCGGAGGCTCGGCCATGAGGGCGGTCCGCCTCGTGGCGGCGCTCGTCGTCTGCGCCGCATCGTTGGCCCTCGCTGCGTGCGGAGGCGGCGGCATCGAGACCTCCGGCAGCAGCGCCAGCCATCCCATCGCGAACGCGAAGGGCAAGCCGAGCGGCACGCTCACGATCTCCAACTGGCCTCTCTACATCGACAAGAAGACGATCCCCCAGTTCGAGCAGCGCACCGGAATCAACGTTCACTACATCGAGGACATCAACAGCTACGACGAGTTCTTCGGCAAGATGCAACCGATCCTCGCTCGGGGCCAGTCCGCAGGCCGGTCATTGATGGTGGCGACCGACTGGCTGGCGAAGAAGATGTACGACCTCGGCTACATCCAGCGACTCGACAAGAAGGCGCTCGCGCCGGCCCTCTCCCACCTCAATCCGGATATCAAGGCGCCGAGCACCGACCCCAACTGGAACTTCTCGATCCCCTGGCTGGGCGGCATGACCGGCCTGATCGTGAACAGGAAGCTCGCCCCGGACATCCACTCGGTCAACGACCTCTTCGACCCCAAGTACAGGGGCAAGGTCGAGATGGTCACCGAGATGCGCGAGGTCGTGCCGCTGATCATGAAGGGGGAGGGGATCAACCCCGACACCGCCACCGACCAGGACTGGCTGAACGCGATCGACAAGCTGAAGCAGGCAGCCGACTCCGGACAGATCCGCCGCTTCACCGGCAACGACTACGCCAAGGACCTAGCCTCGGGCGATGCCGTGGCCGTGATCGGCTGGGCCGGCGACGCGATCCAGCTCCAGGCCGACAACCCGGACCTGCAGTGGCGCATGCCCACCCAGGGCTGCATGCAGTGGTGGGACGACTGGGTGATCCCGGTCGGCGCCCCCAACCCAACCGCCGCCTACAAATGGATCAACTACGCCTACGAGCCGAAGCATCAGGCACAGATCGACGCCTACGTCAACACGGTCACCCCGGTCGTGGGCGTCAAGCAGATCTTCGAGAAGACCGACCCCAAGGCGGCCAAGAGCCCGCTGATCTTCCCCTCCGCCCACTACACCCGCAACTGCTCGACCCCGATCTCCCCGCCGGGGAACGCCGCGGAGCAGAAGAAGGTCGAGCAGGCCTGGACGAGCCTCACGGTGGGCTGAGCCCCGGGGATGCCGGGGGCGGTCCCGAGACACGGCGCCGAAGGCTGCTTATCGGCTTTACCTCCTACCGGCACTTCCAAGCGGAACGCTCCAGATCTCACCGCCCCTGCGACTATTGATGAGCTTGGCACGACGCTTCAGATGGTCAGGGATCTCGTCTTCCAGAATGCGGCGCGAGCGGCATGAGCGGATCCGTTAGCGGGGCGCCGAGGTACGCCCCCGCAGACTCAAGCATCACTCCACGTTTCACTGGGCCGCGCACGTTCATGCGTCTACCCTTGATCAGCAACCTGAACGTCGAGGTGGCCATAGTCGGAGTTCCGACCGACGATGCGGTCTCGTTCCGCTCGGGGGCCCGGTTCGGCCCGGAGGCCATTCGCAGCGCCTCGGTCCTGCTGCGTCCGTTCGACCCAGAGCTCGTCGCCGGCCGCCACACACCGATCGGGCGCCCGGGCACGCCCGACGAGGTTGCGGCCGCCGTCGCGTTCCTGTGCTCGGACGAGGCGAGCTACCTGACCGGCCAATCCGTCGTCGCCGACGGCGGCAACATCATCCAGGAGCCGCACGGGATCGACCTGTACGGCGGCGCCGAGGGTCGAGCGTGAAGTCCGTCCTCGAGGAGACGCCGCCCAGCTTCAGCGCCGACGACGTCGCGAGGATCGCCGCCGAGCGGTTCGGCCTCGACGGGACGGTGAGGGACCTAGGCAGCGAGCGCGACCAGACGTTCCTCGTGGAGGGGCAGGCGGGGTCGGGCGTCCTCAAGATCTCGAACCTCGGCGAGAGCTCGCCGACGCTCGACCTCGAGGCGGAGGCGATCCTGCACATCCTGCGGGTCGACCCGGAGCTCCCGGTCGCGCGCCCCCGGGCGGTCTCCGACGCCCCGGGCGCAGCGGCCTACCGGGCGGCCGTCGAGGGCCCGGACGGCGTCCACTTCGTGCGGCTGTTCGAGCGGCTTCACGGGCGAAGCGGCGGCGGCGCGGGCGCCCCGGACCTGTCCGATCGGGCGGTGCGCGCCTACGGTGAGACGCACGCGCGGCTGAACCTGGCCCTGCGCGGGTTCTTCCATCCCGCGGCGGACCGCGAGCTGCTGTGGGACCTGGCCCAGGCGGCAAAGCTCAGGCCGCACCTCGACTCGATCGCCGACCGCGAGCGCCGCCGCCTCGTCGAGGCCGTGCTCGACCGCTACGAGGAGCGCGTCGCGCCGCAATGGCCGCGGCTGCGCGCCCAGATCGTCCACGGTGATCTCAATCTCGACAACGTGCTGCTCGACGACCAGGGCCGGATCCGCGGGATCGTCGACTTCGGCGACGCCGTCCACACCGCCCAGCTCGCCGACTTCGCGGTCGCCCTCGCCTCGCTCATGCGCGGCCGATCCGGGGACGACGTGTTTCGCATCGGGCGGATCGCCGTCGACGGCTATTCGTCGCGGATCCCGCTCGAACCGGAGGAGCTCGAGCTCCTGGGCGACCTCGTCGCGACTCGCCTCGCCCAGATCGTGGTGATCAGCGCGTGGCGGGCCACGCGGTATCCCGAGAATGCGGCCAACATCCAGGCCTGGGACGCCGATTCGTGGCGGCTGCTCGACCTGGTCGGCGACGTCGGCGGCGATCGCTTCTCGCGCGAGCTCGGGGCCTCAATGCCGCCCGTCGCCAAGGATGTGCTCGCGAGGCGGCGCTCCGCCGCCCTCGGCGCGGCGCTCACCCCGCTCACCTACGACGATCCCGTGCACGCCGTGCGCGGGGAGGGCGCGTGGCTCATCGACGCCGACGGGCGCCGGATCCTCGACGCCTACAACAACGTCCCGGTGCTCGGCCACTGCCACCCGCGCGTCACGGAGGCGGTCGTGCGCCAGACGCGCGCGCTGAACACGAACGCGCGCTACCTGTACGAGCCGCTCACGGATCTCGCCGAACGACTGCTCGCCTCGATGCCTTCCGAGCCCCACCTCGACAGCGCCATGATCGTGAACTCAGGCAGCGAGGCGAACGACATCGCGTGGCGGATCGCCGCCGGCGCCACGGGGCGCAGCGGCGCGATCGTCACCCACCACGCCTACCACGGCGTGACGGCGGCGATGACCGACCTCTCGCCGGAGGAGTGGCCCGAGGGCTTCGACCTCGCCCACGTCGAGCACATCCCCCACGACGCCGGCGCTGACGGCGTGGTCGCCGCCGCGGCCCGGCTCGAGGAGCGCGGGCACCCACTCGCCGCGACCTTCATCGATGCCGGATTCACCAGCGACGGCATCCACCCGCCAACGGCCGCGCGCCTCGGGGAGATTGCCGACGCCACCCGCGACGCGGGTGGCCTGTTCGTCGCCGACGAGGTGCAGGTCGGTCACGGCCGCAGCGGCGAGCACCTGTGGTCCTTTGCCTACCTCAGCGTCACGCCCGACTTCGTGATCCTCGGCAAGCCGATGGGAAACGGCTATCCGGTCGCCGCCGTGCTCACGCGACGCGAGCTCGTGGAGGCGTCCGCCTTCGCGGAGCGCATGTTCAGCACGTTTGGGGGCAACCCGGTGGCCGCTCAGGCGGCGCTTGCGACCCTGGACGCGATCGAGGACGAGCGGATCATCCCGCACACGAAGCGCGTCGCGGAGGTGCTTCGCGAGCGTCTCGAACGCCTGCGGCACGACCACCCCGCGATCGTCGACGTGCGCGGGCTCGGGCTCTTGATCGGGGTCGAGCTGGACGGCCCAGAGGGGGCGAACGCCGTGATGAACGCGATGCGCGAGGCCGGCGTGCTTATTGGCGTGACCGGCCCGGGAAACAACGTCTTGAAGATCCGGCCGCCGCTCGTGTTCGGGTCGGAGGAGGCGGACGTGCTGATCGCGACCCTCGATGCGGCGGTCACAGGGACGTAACGCTCGAACCCGGCGATCACCTTCAAGCCGTGTCGAAATCAGCCGAACACGAGCTGGCCGGGAGGCCTGGTGATGAAGAGCCGTCACCCGATCATGTTGCAGGTGGTAACTGATGGCTGCTCGCTCGCGTTCCGGCACGGCTAACCCTGTGGCGAGTCCCGCACCGCCTCGCCTCGGCGGCGAGGTCGGGGACGTGGAGTCGGGCAACGCCGCCGCTTCGCCCGAGCGCCCCCGGACAGTACGCGGGCTCGTCGACGCCGGCGTCAATGCTTCGGATCTCCCTCTCGGTGAGGATGCGGCCGTCGGGGAACTCGCGCTGGAGTTCGAGGCAGAGCCAGCCGCAGGCGTCCATGCTCGAGATGGACGCCGATCAGGTGCGCCGGTCGATCGGCGACCACGCGGCGCTGGGGCTCGAGATCGCCCGCAACGCCGCCCCCAAGATGAGACCCGGCGGGACGCTGATCTTCATGGGCGGCACCGGCGGCCGAAAGATCAGCCGCGAGCTCGGGCTCGCCTCCGCGGCGACCGCCGCGCTGCCTCCGTTCGCGGCCGCCCTCGCGCTCGAGCTCGCCCCGATTCGCGTCAACCTCATCGCCGCCGGCTTCGTCGACACCCCGTTGTCGGCATCGCTGCTCGGAGATCAACTCGAGGCCAGGCGTGAGGAGCTGCGGACGAAGCTCCCGATCGGGCGGGTGGTCGGGCCGGCCGACGTCGCGGCGCTCGCCGTCCACATCATGACCAACACCACGCTCACCGGCGCGACGTACGACATCGACGGCGGGCAGCAGTTCGTCTCCGCATAGCGAAGATGAGACGCAAACCCAAGGTCGTGGGATGAGCCGCGCGGCGATCATCACCGGGGCGTCGCAGGGCATCGGCGCGGGCTTGGTGGACGCGTTCCGTCGTGCCGGGTACGCCGTCGTCGCCACCGCGCGCTCAATTCGCCACTCCGACGAGCCTGACCTGCTC
This sequence comes from Actinomycetota bacterium, assembly GCA_046732395.1. Lineage (GTDB taxonomy): Bacteria > Actinomycetota > Thermoleophilia > Solirubrobacterales > 70-9 > JAWVFM01. Next base: position 12,973 of record JBKPNB010000012.1, read on the forward strand.
ACCGTGGCGGGTGACATCGCAGAAGCCGAGACTTCCCAACGGGTGGTCGACCAGGCCCTCGATCGCTTCGGGCGCATCGACAGCCTGATCAATACCGCCGGTGTCTTCATCGGTAAGCCGTTCACGGAATACACAGCGGACGACTACGCGGCGGTCACCGCCGTGAATCTGGCCGGCTTCTTCCACATCACCCAGCGCGCGATCCGGCAGATGGTCACGCAGGGCGGCGGCCACATCGTCAATGTGACAACGAGCCTCGTCGACCAGCCGGACAGCAAGAGACCCTCCGCGCTGGCCTCCCTCACCAAGGGCGGACTCGCTGCCGTGACCCGCTCGCTGGCCACCGAATACGCATCGCGCGGCGTGCGGGTCAACGCCGTCGCGCTCGGAGTCATAAAGACCCCCGTTCACGACCCCGCCTCTTACGAGGGCATGGCCGAGCTTCACCCGCTTGGCCGGGTTGGCGAGATCAGCGACGTCGTCGACGGGATCCTCTATCTCGAACGGGCGACCTTCGTCACCGGCGAGACCCGGCACATCGACGGGGGTCAGGCGGCCGGACACTGACCTCGAGCGCGGAAGAACGACCCGCTCGACGCCTCAGGAAACGAACTCACGGACAAGCGGCCGATGAGGCTCCATTCGCGAAAAGCGCGGTGCGTGCGTAAAACGCCACCCGGCGGTCTGCGGGAACGGCAGCCCCATGCCGGCCGCCCCTCCTCTCCCCACTCGTGGTCCGCGACCGAAGGTCACAACTCCGGCCAGCGTAGGAGTGTCGTGGGTCACAAGCTGGCCCTGCGGCTAGGAGGGTCCAGCGAAACGGCTAGCGAAACTCGCGGTTATCGGATCGTTGCTGCGCCTTACGTTTCTGACGGCCCCGTGATGACATGGCCAAGACCGCCACGATGACCACGACGGCTATAGCGACGACGATTACGACGACGCCTGTCCCTACAGCCATAGGGGCGACCAAGGCCTCGCTCATTTGCTTCTCCTCCGGCGCGGACTGTCCTTGCGGACGATACCCGGCGCCGCGAGTCCTATGCGGCGAGCGGAACGGCTCGCGCTCGGGCAAGCGCGCAAGAGAGTTTGGCGAGGATCGTCAAGTCGGCGTGGAGTGCTACGCGCTCGATTCCACGGATGCGGAGCGGCAGCAGCGCCCACTCGTTCTTGAGCCGCCCGAACTCGCGCTCGACGGCGGCGCGTCCCGAGTAAAGCTTGCGCCATCGGGGGGTCTCGCGCGGAATCAGAGGGTGCAGACGGTCAGCCTTCACCCACCGGCTCGCGGGCTTGCACTCGCCGGTCGGGCAACGCCACTTCGACGCGGCGCGCTTGGCATCGGACCCGGCGAAGCGCCACTCCCCGTGTTCGCAGGCTCGCGGGCGATGATCACCACGCTTCACGGCCGGAGTCTCACGAAGGGGAATGATCGGCCGACAGCCGCGTTCCTCCAATCCCCCATAGACGGGAGACAGGTCATAGCCCTTATCCATCGTGCAAGTCTCGGCAGCGAAGCCGCGCGCCCGCGCCGCGTCGATCAACGGTACGGCGAAAAGCGACTCCTGCGAGCGTGCCGACTCGACGCGCCATGCGAGCGGCAGGTCCGTGTGGGCGCACACGGCGGCGTGGAGCTTGTAGCCGTAGAACCCCCCGCCCTTGCGAGTCGAGACAGCGGAGCGATGGCCCCAGGAGGCGTCGGGGTCCGAGAAGCGCTCCCGCTCGCGGCCACCCTTGCTCACGAATCGCTGGCCGTTTGCGTAGGCCGGGGAGGTCCGAGGCATCGATGGCAATGTCGCGGCCCATGTCGGGGTGACGCTCACGAAGGGCGCTCGTTACGCGGGCGATGCAGCCGTTGAGAAGGTCGCCGTACTCACGGAGCTTGGCGGCGAAGCGATAAGCGGCCCAGACGCTTGGCACCGAATCCTCGTCGGGGCAGCCGCAGGCAGCGCGGAGGGCGGCATGCTCGCGGACGAGGGCGACAGTCCGGGTCCAGGTCGGCACCGCGTAGAGCCCCTTGGCGACCGACCATCGCTCGCAGCGGATAGCCGGGCCTGCCGGTCCATCGCGTCAGGTTTTACCTGTTTCGCCAAACTCTCCTAGAGCACCGGCCGAGCCCAACGGCCGCCGAAAGCGCCCACGGCGCGGACGAGGCGAGGAGCTTGGAGAACGATGTTTTCTGCGGGGCCAGTTGCTGTGCGGTCCTTCACCGCTTGCTGATCTATGCTCGGCTCGATGGCCTTCAAGGTCACCTGCACGGGAAAGATCAGCGGCTCAGCGAGGGCGAAGCTCGGCGAGAAGGGCATCAAGGTTGCGCAGGGCGGGAGCGGCCCAAGCGGCCACAGGTACACCCTCCGCCCGGTGAAGGCCAAGGATGCCGACGCAGCGGTCAGCAAGGCGAAGGCCGCGGTGGAAGCGGCTGGGGGCTTCTGCTCCTTCTTCACGGCCAGCGACGACTACAGCGGGTAGCTCATGCGGGCGTGCGCATCTGCGATCGCTCGGGGCAGCGGCAAGGGCCCGCTCCGGGAGACCGGCGGGCGGCGGTCACCTTGCCCGGCGGGCGGCGGGGTCGGTGTCCTGAGACGGCCGGCGCCCGATCCCGGGTAGCGGCCGATCACGCAACCCGCCAACCACGCAACCCGCTAACGCGATCGCCGAGATCAGCCGATAGCGGCTCCGCGAGTAGACCAGGCCACGCCGTTGACGATGCGATGGCAGCCGCTCGGCGGCTGAAGCAACTTCCGATGCCCCGCCACGTCCAATGGGTCAATCGTGATGGAGGAAGGCGGGGGCGCGCCCCTACCCGCTTCCACTTCGCGCGGCGAAGCGGGCGTGGAACGGCAGCTTTCCGGGACGCTCGGGCTCGTCCGAGGGGAGCGTCCCCGGGCCGCCGGTGGAAAGGCTCGCATTTTCCAGGCTGCGGGACGCCTTGCTGCGACGCAGCCGGAGATGCGAGGAGCGGGAGCTCCTCGCGTCGGTTGCTTAGCTCATCTGCAAGGCCGGCCGCGCCCGCTCTCGAGGCTGGCGCCCCGCGCTTCGCTGACTGAGCGCGGCGGATGGCCTGGCCGACTATCCGTCCTCGGCCCCGGGTCAGGGACGTCCAGTCCAGCAGCCCGATCTCTGTATCTATTTTCTAGAAGATGGATTCATGAATACCTGATAGGTTGTCTCTAGGCAATGGATCCAGCGATCCTGCGCCGCCTCAAGGGATGCCCGCTCAGGAGCGACCCGCTCCCCCGAGGGCATTCCGCAATGAAAGGAAGTGGCTTATGGCCACCACCGCACCCCAAGAGAACATCGCCGCGTCGCGACGCATCCTCAGTGAGGCGTTCGGCGAAGGAGACCTGGACGTCGTCGACGAGCTCTGCCTCAGCGACTACGTCGACCACGACCCGGTTCTCGGCGACCAGGACCGCGAGGGCGTCAAGCGGGCGATCGCGAGCTACCGCGCGGCCTTCCCCGATCTCGCGTTCACGGTCGAGGATGCGTTCGCCGCCGACGACAAGGTGGTCCTCCGCTGGAGCGCCGAGGGCACCTTCGAGAACGAGTTCATGGGCCAGTCACCGACTGGCGAGAAGGGCGAGCCGGTCGCGGGCATCGGGATCGACCGCTACGAAGGCGACAAGATCGCGGAGTCGTGGGGCCAGTGGGACACGCTTCGCTTCATGAGGAACATCGGCGCCATAGCGGACCCGGCGCAGGTGACGAGCGCCGCCTAGCAAG
>JBKPNB010000013.1:0-12618 GCA_046732395.1 Actinomycetota bacterium
GCCCGGCCCCCACCCCGCGCGCCTCGAGGGCGTCGCGGATCCGCTTCGGGCCCCAGCCGCGGAGCTCGCGCTTGTCGGCCGCGTAGGCGGCGGCGAAGCGGGCGTCGTCGAGCTGGCCCGCCTCGGTCAGGCGCTCGAGCGCAGCGGCGATCGCGGCGTCGTCGAAGCCCCGGGCCTCCAACCACGCGCGTAGCTCGGCGGCGCTTCGCTCCTTGCCGGCGAGCGCCCCGAGGGCGGCCTCGAACGCCTCCGCAGCCGAATCGGCTCGCGCCGCGCGCTCAGGCGGCCTTGCGCTCCGCGGCCGCCGCATCCGCCGCATCGGTCGGTGCCGCCCCGGCGCGCTCGACCCCCAGGGCCTCGTAGAGCTTCGCCTCGATCTCGGACGCGAGCTCGGGGTTCTCGGCCAGGTACTGCTTGGTGTTGTTGCGGCCCTGGCCGAGCCGCAGCTCGCCGTAGGAGAAGAACGAGCCCGACTTCTGGACGATGTCGTTATCGAGCGCGAGGTCGAGCAGGCATCCCTCCTTCGAGATCCCGGCCCCGTACTCGATGTCGAACTCGGCCTGCTTGAACGGCGCCGCGACCTTGTTCTTGACGACCTTGACCTTGACCCGGTTGCCGATCGCCTCCGTCCCCTCCTTCAAGGTCTCGATCCGGCGGATGTCGAGGCGTTGCGAGCAGTAGAACTTGAGCGCCCGCCCGCCGGGCTGCGTCTCGGGGGAGTTGTGGACGACGACGTGGTCGACCAGGTAGGTGTGGTTGCCCTCGATCTGGAGGTCGAATCGATCGCGCTTCCGCGGGGTCGGTGGCTTGCGGTACTTGCGCAGGACCCTCATCGGCACCGGGCGCAGGCTCGTCCGCGACTTCAGGCGCGTGCCGTTGAGGTGGGCGTCGCTCGTGTCCGGATGCCACGCGAACCGCCCGCGGAAGTCGGGGTGGAGTTTGTAGTCCATCGACGGATGTACGTACGGCGCGATCTTCGCGTGCAGCATCTGCGCCCGCTCGCCGCTGAAGAGCAGTTCCCTGTCGCGCACCGTTGGCCGTCCCATGCCCAGCTCCTCGAGCCGGGCGGCGACGCGCTCCTTGTCCTCGTTGCTCAGTGAGGTGCAGCAGATGACCGCCTTGCCGTGGCCCCAGCGCTCGTAGCTGCCCGAGAACGAACCGTCGTCGCAGTACCAGGCAGCGACGGCGCGAGGGTCGAGCTGCTCGATCACCTCGTCGCTGACGGTCCGTCCGCCCGCCTTCGCGTAGAGGCCGTGATGGAGCCAGCGGAGCTGGTGCATGGGGATCGTGTTGAAGCCGATCCCATTGCCGGTGGGAGCGATCTCGTGGGCGAACGGCGCCAGCATCTCGCGCTTCCACTCGCAGTACTCGCGCTGTGCCTCGCCGTGGCCGACGCGGAAGCTGACGTTGTGCTCCGAGGCGTAGCGAAGCGCGCCGTCGCCCAGGGCACTGCCGATCATCAGCTTCAGCTGATCGTCCCTGAGGTCATAGTGCTTGACGGCGACGAGCACCTCGTCTCCCTCGTTGATGTCGCCGGCGTGCTTCTCGCCGTCGGGCGTGAAGATCAGGTGGTTCGGGGTGCAGGCGAGCTTCCGCTTGCCCGAGCCGCCCGCCGCCGCGACCTCGAACTGAAGCCACTCGTCGGTATCTCCGTTGTTGTAGTACTCGACGATCCGCTTCGGCGAGATCTCGCCGGTCTCGGGGTCCATCGACATGACCTCGACCGGGAGTCGCTGGTTGACGACCTTGCCGATCTTCTCGGTGCTTCCGTCGGCCAGGACGACGCGAGCGTCGTAGAAGAGGCAACCGAACATCACCCCGATCTTCTCCCGGATCTGGTTGGTGAACAGGCAGACGGTGTTCGAGCGGTTGAGGTTGCCGGTCAGCTTGCGGAGCGCCTGCGACATCAGCCGGGCCTGGAGGCCGACCTGGGTCTCCCCCATCTGCCCCTCGAGCTCGACCCGGGGGGTGAGCGCGGCGACCGAGTCGACGGCGACGACGTCGACGGCGCCGGAGCGGACCAGGACGTCGACGATCTCGAGCGCCTGCTCGCCGTAGTCGGGCTGGGAGACCAGCAGCTCGTCGGTGTCGACGCCGATCCGCTTCGCGTAGATGGGGTCGATCGCGTGCTCGGCGTCGACGAACGCACAGACGCCGCCGCGCGCCTGCGCCTCGGCGATGATGTGGTAGACGAGGGTCGTCTTCCCCGACGACTCCGGGCCGTAGATCTCGATCACCCTGCCGCGCGGAACCCCGCCGACCCCGAGCGCGAGGTCGAGCGACAGCGCCCCGGTGGGGATCGCGTCGACCTGGACGGTGGTGTCGTCGCCGAGCTTCATCACCGAGCCCTGGCCGAACTGCTTCTCGATCTGGATCACCGCCGCGTCGAGGGCGGCCGCGCGCGCCTTCGCCTCCTTCGGGTCGGCGGAGCGCAGCGGCGTCGGGGTGTTCTTCTCGGTCATCTTCTTCATCGCTCCTTCCTCGCCCCGCTCGCGTCGCGGGGCGGCAAGTCGAGGCTCGCGAGGGGCACGTACTCGGCTCCCTGCGGGCGGAGGATCGAACGGTAGAGAGTGAGCCGGACGCACCCGAACGGCTCGAGAAGCTCGTCGGGAAGCGGCGGAAGCGGCCGGGAGACCTCCATCGGCCGACCCCGCCGGCGCGCGCCCGCCCCACCCCGCGCCCGCTCGGAGCGGACGCGGGCGAGCGTCACGTGCGACCAGAACGGCCGCTTCTCGGGCTCGTAGAGGCGCGCCGCCTCGAGCCGCCCGCAGACCTCGGCGGCAATCTCGTCGGCGGCCTCGCTCGGCGTTTCGGCGGCGTAGAGGCGGGGGCGCCGCGGCGGGACTGGGATTGGCTCGGCCTCGAACCTCATCTCGACCCGCCGGGCTTCGATCCCCTCGAGGATCCCCGCGACCTCGGCGATCCGCCGCTCGGCGACGTAGCCGAGGAAGCAGAGAGTGACGTGGAGGGTCTCGCTGGCCGGGGCCCGCAGCGCCGGATCGGCGAGCGCGCGCCGCTGCCAACCGGCGAGCGCCTCGCGGACGCGATCGGGGAGGTCGAGGGCGACGAACAGCCGCGCCCGGGGGCTCTTCAGCCGCTCCTTCGCCATCCCGCCCACCGTACGCGCTCGACCGGCGCGGAACGCTGCCGAGCCGTGTCTAGAGTGTCGCCGGTGAGCCCCGACTTCCCCGCCGTCGAGGGCGTCGAGCACCGCTACATCGACGCGGGCGGCCTCCGCGTCCACCTCGCCGAGGCGGGCCGCCCGGACGCCCCGCCGGTCCTCCTCCTCCACGGCTGGCCGCAGGCTTGGTGGATGTGGCGAGGGGTGATCGCCGGGTTGCGGGGCGAGTTCCGCCTGCTCGTTCCCGAGCTGCGGGGCTTCGGCGCGACCGAGGCGCCGGGTGGCGGCTACGACGGCGAGACGTTCGCGCGCGATCAGGTCGCGCTGCTCGACGCGCTCGGGATCGACCGGATCGACGTGATCGGGCACGACTGGGGCGGTTGGACCGCGTTCCTGCTCGGCCTGCTCCACCCTGCGCGCGTCGAGCGGCTCCTGGTCTGCAACGCCCCGCACCCCTGGATCCCGCCCGCTCCGCGCTTCGTCGTCGAGGTCTGGCGGAGCTGGTACGCGCTCGCCCTAGCCCTCCCGGGCCTCGGTCCCGCGCTCCTGCGACGAACCGCGTTCGCAAAGGGAATCCTGCGCCGGGGCAACGTCGGCACCCCGTTCACCGAGGCCGAAATCGCGGCCTACGCGGACGCCTTCCGCCCGCCCGAGCGCGCCGGCGCGATCGGCGCGCTCTACCGCCACTACTGGCGCGCGTTCGCCGAGGGGGCGCGCGGCCGCTGGCGCGCCCACCGGCTCGAGGCGCCGACGCTGCTCCTGTTCGGCGAGCGCGACCTCTACATCAGCGCCGCGTTCCTGCCTGGATTCGAGCAGTTCGCCGAGAACATGCGGCTCGAGCGGGTGCCCGACTCCGGCCACTTCATCGTCGACGAGAAGCCGGAGCTGGTGGTGGAGCGAGCGTTGTCCTTGTTCGGTTGATCAGGTGGGGAGAGCGGCGGCGGGCGGGGCCGCGAAATCCGAGTTCGGCTCCGCGGAGCCGCACCCCTTCCCCACCTGCTAACTCGTCCACGACGAACCCTAAACCGGCAGCTCCTCCCCCCGCAGGGCCCGGCGGATCATGTGCATGGCGACGACCACCGAGCGGTCGCGGATGTCGGCGCGGCCGCCCGGCAGCACCGGGTCGCGCGCGAGCGTCGTGCCGTCGGCGAGCTTGACGCAGACACATACGTAACCCACCGGTTTCTCCTCGGTCCCGCCTCCCGGGCCGGCGATCCCGGTGATCGCGCAGCCGACGTCGGCGTCGAAGCGGCCGAGGGCGCCGTCGGCCATCGCCTCGGCGACCTCGGGCGAGACCGCGCCGTGGCGCTCGATCGAGTCCGCCGGGACGCCCAGCAACTCGGCCTTCGCCTCGTTCGAGTAGGCGACGACGCTGCCGGCGAGGTAGTCGGAGGCACCCGGCCGCTCCGTCAGGCGCCCCGCCAGCAGCCCCCCGGTGCACGACTCCGCGAGGCCGAGGCGCCGCCCGGCGAGCAGCTCGGCGACCTGGTCGTCGATCGAGCTGCCGTCGAGGCTGAAGACGAGCGGCCCGTGGCGATCGACGATCCCCTCGACCACCCGCTCCGATGCGGCCTCGGCCCTGGCCCCGGGGGCGTGGCGGATGTCGATCTCGAGCTCGGAGCGCCGCAGGCAGGTCGTGATCTCGAGCGGCTCGAGGTCGACCTCGGCGCCGATCTCGCGAAGCGACTTCGCGATCTCCGACTCCGGCAGCCCGAACAGCATCACCCTCCGCGAGACGAACGGCGCGGCGCCGTCGAGGACCGCCCGCGCCTCGGGGGTGGCGATCGCCTCCGGCCACATCGCCTGGAGCTCACGCGGCGGTCCAGGGAGGACGATCACGGTCGGTCCGCCGTCGACCGGTACGACCAGCCCGGGGGCCGTCCCCGCGGGGTCGATCGCCGCCGCCCCGCGCGGGACCATCGCCTGCTTTCGGTTCGCCACTCGCAGCGCCTCGGGGTCGAACCGCATCCGCCGCGCGAAGCCCGTCAGGATCGCCTCGATCTTCGCCTCCATCTCCTCGTCGAGGACCAGTTCGCGCCCCGCGAAGCCGGCCACCGCTTCCGCCGTTAGATCATCCGCCGTCGGGCCGAGGCCGCCGCTGGTGACGATGACGTCCGCGCCCTCGGCGGCGAGAAAGCGGAGCGCCGCCTCGAGGTCCTCGCGGCGGTCGCCGACCGTGAGGATGTGGGCCACCTCGACCCCCAGCTCGCCGAGCCGCTCGGCGAGCCACGGCCCGTTGCGATCGCTGACCCGGCCGCTCAGCAGCTCGGTTCCGGTGATCGCGATCCCGCCGCGAACGCTCATCGACGGACGCCTCCGCGCAGCGCTCACGGGCACCGCGGGCCACGGTAGGAAGTGCGCGAGATGCCGTTGGCGGTGATCACGTAGGTAGCCCGGTGGCGGGAGTGGATCTTGCCGCCGTGGCCGTCGAGGTGAACGCGGAGCGCCCCGCCTCCGGGGCTGTCCAGATCGAGGCGGAACCTGCGCCCCGAGAACGGGCCGGCCTGCGCGCCGGGCGAGAGCGACTGCGCGTCGATCACCGGACGTCCGGAGCTCACCAGGCAGAGCTGGCTGCCCTTGAGCGCGTCGAGCCGCAGCGTAAGGGGGCCGGACGGGGCCCCCGCCGGCTGGTGGTTGCCGGCGTGGCGATGGCCGCCGCCCGGGTGGTGGCGATGGCGCGACGGGGTGTCGCGGCCGAGCCCGCCGGCGATCACCAGCACCAGGATCACGACCAGCGCCGCCACCGCGATGCCGGCGAGGAACGGCCCCGGCCGGCGCCCCGGCTCCTCGAGTCCGGGCGGGCGGCGCCGCCCCTCGAGCACCGATTCGCCGAACGGGAGCAGGTGCTCGGGCTCGGCGCCGACCTCTACCCGGCGCCGGTACTCGTCGACGAGAGCGTCGGCGTCGAGGCCGAGCAGCTGCGCGTAGGTTCGCAGGAAGCCCTTCGCGTAGGCGGTGCTGGGGAGCGTCTCCCAGTCCTCGGTCTCGAGCGCGCGCAGGTATTTGGCGCGGATCTTGGTCTGGGCGGCGACCGTCTCGATGTCGAGGCGCCGGCGCACCCGCGCGCGCTCGAGCACCTCGCCGATCCGGATTCCGGTGGTCGGCGGCGACGTCATCGGCGCGTATTGTCGCCCCCCGCGGGAATCGGGTGAGGGAGGCGGCGTGGCCGGTGTGATCGATCCGGCAGCCGATGAGCTACCTAATCAATCAATCGACCGCTGCACCTAGCGATTCACCGGCTCGGACTCGGGAGACTCCTCACCCTCTCCCTCGCTGCCCCGAGCCCTCACCGCGTCCGATTTGCCCAGCACCCGACCTAGATCGGCGAAGGAAACCAGCACCTGGCGCGGCTTCGAGCCCTCGTACCCGGAGATCACGCCGCGACGTTCGAGCATGTCGATGAGCCGCCCGGCGCGGGTGTAGCCGACCCGCAGCCGCCGCTGGATCATCGAGACCGAGGCGGTGCCGGACTCGACGACGATCCGGGCAGCGTCCTCGAGCAGGTCGTCCTGGTCGGGCGAGAACTCGCCGTCCCGCTCCTCGAGCGCGTCGCCCTCGCGCGCCTCGAGCAATGCCTCGTCGAACTCGGGCTCGCCCTGCCGCGCCCAGTGGCGGACGATCCGGGCGATCTCCTCCTCGGTCACGAAGGCGCCCTGGATCCGTCCGAGCCGTGAGGTCCCGACCGGGCGGAACAGCATGTCCCCCTGCCCCAGCAGGCTCTCGGCCCCGCCCTGGTCGAGGATCACCCGCGAGTCGACCTGCGACGCCACCGAGAACGCGATCCGGGCCGGGATGTTGACCTTGATCGTCCCCGTTATGACATCCGTCGAGGGGCGCTGCGTCGCGAGCACCAGGTGGATCCCCACCGCCCGCGACTTCTGCGCCAGGCGGATGATCGAGTCCTCGACCTCGGCCGGCGCGATCATCATCAGGTCGGCGAGCTCGTCGATGACGCAGAGGATGTGCGGGAGCGGCGGCTCGCCGGCCCGGTGGCGGGCGCGGTTGAGCTCGACGAGGTTGCGGGCCCGCGCCGCCTCCATCACCTCGTAGCGGCTCTCCATCTCGCCGATCAGGTTGGCGAGGACGTTGGCGGCCATCCGAGGGTTGGTGACGACCGGGGTGAGCAGGTGCGGAAGCCGCTCGTAGTGGTTGAGCTCAACCCGCTTCGGGTCGACGAGGACGAGGCGAACCTCGTTCGGCGAGGCGTGGAGCAGCATCGAGCAGAGCATCGCGTTGATCGAGCCGGACTTGCCGGATCCGGTCGTGCCCGCGACGAGCGCGTGGGGCATCGGCGCCAGGTCGGTCCACACCGCCTGCCCGGAGACGTCCTTACCGAGCCACACCGCGAGCGGCGAGGAGCCCTTCGGCCGGCCGTCGTAGATGTCTCCGAGGCGGACCAGGCGGCGGCGCGAGTTCGGGACCTCGACGCCAACCGCCTTCTTGCCCGGGATCGGGGCCAGGATCCGGATGTCGGTCGAAGCCAGCGCGTAGGCGAGATCGTCCTTGAGCTGAGCGACCTTGGCCACCTTCGTCCCGGGGGCGAGCTGGAGCTCGTAGCGGCTGACGTGCGGTCCCGACACGGTGCCGACCAGCTTCGCCTCGACGCCGAAGTGGCGGAGCGCCTCGAGCAGGGCCCGGGCGACCGCGTCGCGGTCGCGGGTGTCGGGGCCGGCGTCGGGGCGGCCGCGCTCGAGGAGCTTCGGCGGCGGGAGCCGGTAGTCGATCTCCTCGGACTCGGTGACCGCGCTTCGCCGGTTGCCCATGGGGGTCAGCTCGCTGCTAGCTGCTCGCTGCTCGCTTGGATCGAGCTCGTGCTCAACCTCGTCGGCCCCGAGCGGCGCCTCCCCGTGCTGCCCGGCCTCGGGGTCCTCGGACCACGCCGGCTCCGTCGTGAGTTCCTCGAACTCATTGGTCTCGTCGCGGAGCGCCTGGGTCGCGAGCGGCTCGGTCTCGCCGAGCCGGGTGATCGCGATCTCGTCCGCGCCCTCGTCGGCGGGCCGGTCGAGGCCGAACCGCTCGGCGCTCACCGTCCGCGCCAGCTCGCGGCTCCCGCGCCCCGCCCGCCGCGCCATCCACCGGGCGCCCGCGACGAGGCCCGACACCGTGCTGCCGGTGACCAGCAGGGCGCCGGAGACGAACATCAAGATCGCCAGGATCTGGGCGCCGAGGCGCTGGAAGAGCGTCGTCGAGGCCCAGTAGAGGGCCTCGCCCACCGCGCCCCCGTGGGCACGGAAGAAGGCCGGATGGAAGTAGCCGTGGCGGACCGGATGGTCGGGCCCGAGGCCGAGCGTCCCGGCGGCGAAGGCCAGGAGCAGGGACGCGACGAGGAGGATGCCGCCAGCGTCGAGCGCCCTCGGCGCCCGCAGCGAGGGCCGGACGAAGAGCGCCACGCCCCACGCCGCAAGCGCGACCGGCACCACGTAGGCGACCCGCCCGGCGACGTCGGCCAGGCCGTCCGTGATCCAGCCCCCGACCGGGCCCCCGTCCCACCCGAAGTAGAGGACGAACGCGAGGTAGATCGCTGCGGCGATCAGCGCCAGCCCGATCAGGTCGTAGTAGCGCTGCTCGAGGCCATCGATCGCCGAGCGGACCTCGCCCATCCGCGCCCGCGGCGCCCGTCGGCGCGAGCTCTTCGCCGGCGCGCGCCGACGCGAGCCGCGGGCCGCGCGGCGCCTCGTGGTCGTAGGCATCACGTCGAGGGGTTCGACGCCGCCGAATGGACCCCTGCGACGCGCTAAAACCGCGCTAAATAAGCGTGTCCCAAGCCGATCCTGGCTCTAACCTTGTGGTGATGCTCGCAAGCGACGAGGCAACGGGACGGGTGCTGGTGGTCGAGGACGACGAGGCGATCGCCGACGTGCTGCGGCGCACGTTACGCCAGGAGGGGCACGAGGTCCGCTCGGCCGGCGACGGCGTCGAGGCCCTCGCCCTCGCCGAGGAGTTCGTCCCCGACGTCGTCATCCTCGACCTCGGGCTGCCGAAGCTCGACGGCGCCGAGGTCCTGCGGCGCCTGCGGCGCGAGAGCGACGTCCCGATCCTCATCCTCACCGCCCGCGCCGAGCTCGACGACCGCGTCGAGGGCCTCGACTCGGGTGCCGACGACTACCTCGTCAAGCCGTTCGAGCGCCGCGAGCTGCTGGCGCGGATGCGGGCCCTGATGCGACGCCGGCCGCCGCGAGGGAGCGCCTCGCTCACCGTCGCGGACCTGCGGCTGAACCCGGACACCCGCGAGGTGCACCGCGGCGATCGGGTGATCGAGCTCACAAACCGCGAGTTCGAGCTGCTCGAGTATCTGATGCGAAACGAGCGTCTGGTGATCTCGCGCGAGCGGCTCCTCGAGGAGGTCTGGGGCTACGACCCGATGGCGATGACCAACACCATCGACGTCTTCGTCTCGAACCTGCGACGGAAGCTCGAGTCCGGCGGCGAGCCGCGCCTCCTGCATACCAAGCGCGGCGCCGGATACGTGATCAAGGCCGCCCCGGAGGGCGATGGCTGACGCCGAGGCCGAGCGAACGCCGGCGCACCCGATCTGGCACCCGCATCGGTGGCCGCTTCGCTGGCGGCTGACGGCCGTCCTCGCCGGCCTCACCTGCGTGATCCTCGTCGTCTTCGCGCTCGTCGTCGGGCGGCTCGCCTCGAACCGTCTCCACGGCGACTTCGACAGCGAGCTGACCAGCTCCGCGCACGCGCTCGCCGCGCAGATTCCGGCCGTCCGGTTCGGGTTCACCGACCGCCTCCGGCTCCCCGAGGGAATGACGACGGCGCCGCCCGCGCAGGCCTGCGTCGTCTACGCCAGCGGCACGCCGGTCGTTAACGGCGAGGGCCACTGCTTCGGCCGGGTGCGAGCGCTCGGGATCTCCGAGCGCCGCGGGCTCGAGGTGGCGACCGTCAAGGCGGGCAACGTCACTCTCAACACCGGCGGGGTCGTACCGATCTTCGTCCAGTACGCCCGCAGCACCAGTTCGGTCGATGCCACCATCGGCCGCCTCTGGCTGTTCCTGATCGCCGGGATCATCGCCGGCACGATCCTCGCCGCGGTCGCCGGTTACGCGCTCGCGGGACGGACGCTGCGGCCCGTCTCGCAGCTGACCGCCACCGCGCGCAAGGTCGCCGCCACCCGCGATCCCTCGCGCCGGATCCCCGAGCCCGAGGCCCAGGACGAGGTCGCCGAGCTTGCCCGGACCCTCGACAAGATGCTCCGCGAGCTCGAGGCCGCACGCGCCGAGACCAATCAGATGATCCAGGCCCAGCGCGACTTCGTCGCCGACGCCTCGCACGAGCTGCGGACCCCGCTGACGAGCATCCTCGCCAACCTCGAGCTCCTCCAGGATCGACTGGAGGAGGAGCGGGCGGGCAGCGAGGACGGCGAGATGGTCGCCGGCGCCCTCGCATCGTCGCGGCGGATGAGCCGGCTCGTCTCCGACCTGCTGCTCCTCGCCCGCGCCGACGCCGGCCGGATCGGCAGCCGGCGCGAGTGCGACCTGGCCGAGATCGGCGCCGGCGCCCTCTCCGAGGTCCGGGCCGTCGCCGACGGGCACGCGCTCAGCTTCGATGCCGACGGCCCGGTCGCGGTCAGGGGAAATCCCGACGAGCTTCATCGCCTCGCCCTGAACCTCCTCGAGAACGGGCTGCGGCACACCCCGCCCGGGACCGAGGTCTCGCTCGCGGTCGAACGGCGCAACGGCGAGGCGGTGCTCGAGGTCTCCGACGATGGGCCGGGCCTCCCCCCGGCGCTGGGCGAGCAGCTCTTCGCCCGCTTCGTCCGGGGCTCCGGCCCCGCCGACACCTCCCCCGCCGACGGCGCCGGGCTCGGGCTGGCGATCGTGAAGGCGGTCGCGACCGGTCACGGCGGCGACGTCGAGGCCGGGCGGTCCGCGGCCGGCGGCGCCAGGTTCACGGTCCGCCTGCCGCTGCTCGAGGGCAGCGAGCGCGACCCCCCCTCGAACGGGTCGGCGACGTCCGCCCCGGCCTCCGATCGAGCGGCCGAGAAGTTTTAGCCCAAGCCAGCCCCGCGTTTAGGAGCGGTTTACGCGGCGCTTCTAGTTTTCGCCCCGGACGAGACAACCCGCTCGTCGAGGGAACCCCCGACACCGCCTCGGCGAGCGTTCATTGGCCAATCTGAGCCAATCGGCCCGCCGGCGTTCCCCCTCCCTGACGCCGGCGGGCCTTTCTTTCGGCCCGCTACGCCCCGCAGCTGGTGGTTCCGGTGATCCCCCGGTTGACGACCATCTCGCCGCAGATCGCCGCGACGTTCGCCCCGCCGCTCAGCGCACGGTCGGCCGCGACCAGCGCGTCGACCGCCTCCGGGAACGTCTCCCGATCGACGTAGGCGAACTGCGAGGTGAGGAGATCGCGGTCGAGGACCGGGGCGTTCGCGCCGAGGCCGAACCGCAGGTCGAGGAGGCCGTGGGTCCAGACCTCGCCGACGCAGTGGATGTCGAGGCTCGGCCTGCCGCGGACATTGCCGTCGCACGGGCCCCGCGGGGCGAGCGCGTCCGGCAGCGTGGTGACCCCGTCGCTGCTGTTGGCGACGCGGCCGCACGGCGCAGCGCGTGGGTTGTAGCCGCTGACGCCGTCCCAGTCGAAGATGCAGAAGGCTGCGTGGGCGGGACGGGGCAGGCCCGGCGTCACGAGGCTCATCATCGCCGACACGTAGTCGCCGAATCCCTCGCCGAGCGCTCCCGCCTGGCAGAAGTTCGCGCTGTGGCAGCCGAAGCCGGGGTCCTGGCTGCCCTGCATCGCGTGCCCGTACTCGTGGACGATCACGTCGCCGTCCTCGGCGTCGTCGATCCCGCCGGCGCCGTAGCGGATCTTGCGGTCCTGCGGCGAGTAGAACGAGTTGTCGGCGCGGAAGGCGTCGGCGACGACGTGCTGGCGGCGGTCGTCGATGCCGTTCGGCGGCACGTTCGAATCGCTGAATCCGAGGCTCTGGACGTATGCCTGCGTGCGGTCGACGTGGAAGTAGGCCATCAGGGCCTCGAAGCGATCGTTCGAGCGCGTCAGGTGGCCCCAGTTCCGCGACGGGCGGCAGAGCGCCTTCGTCGGGTGGTCGTAGCGCGCGGCGGCCCACCGGCCCTTCAGGCAATCCTGGCCCCGTTCGAGGCGCGGGAGCCGCACCTGCTCGCGCAGGCGGGTGAGCTTGTGCGTGTCGCGGTCGCGGTTATCCGCGCTCGGGCGCTTGCCGATCCCGCCGTAGCCGCCCTGCTCGGCGGGCGGATTGGGGACATAGAGGCGTGCCGTGCCGTGCGCGTAGTGGAGGAGGTTGGCCTTCGACAGGATCCGCCCCGAGCGGGCGTCGACGAGGACCTCGAGGTCGCGCATCGGGCGCGCCGCCGGAAGCTCGACCCGCCAGACGAGGAGACCCCCGCGACGGCGGTCGACCGCGAGCCGGGCCGAGGGTCGATCGCCGCCGCGGATCGTCCGCACCCGCCCCGCGCGCCTTGCGCGGGCGATCGCGCGCGAGCGCGAGATGCTCGGCGCCGCCGCCCGGAGGG
>JBKPNB010000014.1:0-4195 GCA_046732395.1 Actinomycetota bacterium
GCGCTGGGCCGCCCGGCTGCCGTTCCCGGCGGCTGCCGTGGCGAGGCCGAGGATGACGTCGCGGGCGGCGAACAGCCGCAGCGCGTAGGCGCCGGAGCGGTTGATCCGGCTCGGCGGCACGCCGAGGAGCCGGCTCGTCGCCTCCGGCTCGACGAGCGCCGAGATCCCGAACGTCAGGCGGACCGCAGCGCCCCGGGCGAGCTGAGCGCCGGCGCCCATCTAGCTGCCGACGCGCTGCTGCTCGGCGGGCTCGGCGCGCGCCGAGTCGTCGCCGTCGAACCCGTAGGCCTTGGCCAGGTCGGGGTCCTTGCGGGCCAGCATCTCGGCCAGCGAGACCATCACCTTGCACTGCTTCCAGGTCGCGTCGTCCTGCATCTTGCCGTCGATGATGTGGACGCCGCGCCCGTCGGGGATCGCCTCCAGCACCTTGCGCGCGAACCTGACCTCCTCCGGCGGCGGGCTGAAGACCCTCTTTGCGATCTCGATCTGGACCGGGTGCAGCGACCAGGCGCCGACGCAGCCGAGCAGGAACGCCGCGCGGAACTGTGTCTCGCAGCCGGCGACGTCCTTGATGTCACCGTAGGGGCCGTAGAAGGGGAGGATCCCGGCCGATGTGCAGGCGTCCACCATCCGCGCGATCGAGTAGTGCCAGGGATCCTGCTGGGCGGTGGCCCGCGGCGCTTCGGGGTCGTCGGGGTCGGGGTCCTCGATCACCCGGTAGGCCGGGTGCCCGCCCCCGACCCGTGTCGTCTTCATCCGTCGAAACGCGGCGAGGTCGGCGGGGCCGAAGCTCATTCCCTGCATCCGCGGGCTCGCGGTCGCGATCTCTTCGAGGTTGACGACGCCGAGCGAGGTCTCGAGGATCGCGTGGACCAGGATCGGCCGCTCGATTCCCGCCTTGGCCTCGAGCTGTGCGAGAAGGCGATCGACGTAGTGGATGTCCCACGGCCCCTCGACCTTTGGGATCATCACCACGTCGACGCGGTTCCCGACGGCGGCGACGATCTCGGTCAGATCGTCGAGGACCCACGGGCTCTCGAGCGAGTTGACCCTCGTCCACAGCGAGGTGGCGCCGAAGTCGCCCTCCTGAACGGCGCGGACGAAGCCGCGGCGGGCGGCCTCCTTGCGGTCGACCGGGATCGCGTCCTCGAGGTTGCCGAGCAGGATGTCGGTCTGCTCGGCGATCTGCGGCGCCTTCGCCGCCATCTTCTCGTTCGAGAAGTCGAGGAAGTGGATCATCCGCGACGGGCCGAACGGGATCTCGCGCAGCGGCTCCGGGGCGCCGATCGCGAGCGGATGGAGGAATTCGCGCGGGTTCCTCATCGGCCGCGAAGGCTAACTTCTCGCGGGTGGAGGTCGAGGTCAGACCGGCGCGGGTGGAGGAAATCGAGGCGGTGATCGCGCTCTATGAATGGCTGTTCGCGCCGCCGGGCTCGCGTCCGGAGAGCTGGGACGAGCGCCGCGCCGCGGTCGCCCTGCGACAGGCGATCGAGTCGCACGACTCGGTCGTCCTCGTCGCCGAGGCCGGCGGCAGGCTGGTCGGATTCCTGACGGGCTACCAGGACCTGCACTCGGTTCGGTTCGGCTATCGCGCCTGGGTCGAGGACTTCGCCGTCGACCCGGAGCGCCGCTCGCTGGGAATCGGCAAGCGCATCCTCGACGCCGCGAAGGCGTGGGCGCGCGAGCGCGGCGCCACCCACCTCGAGCTCGACAGCGCGGAGACCCGCCACGACGCCCATCGCTTCTATGAGCGCGAGCGGCCGAGCTGGCGCTCGGTGTCGTTCGGCTGGGAGCTGTGAGCGGAGCCTAGCTGTCGATCCCGGCGGCCCGCAGCGCCATCTCGCGGTCGAGGTGAAACTCGATCCGATGGATCTTGCCGTCGCGGAGGAAGGCAACACTGGCGGCGTCGTCGCTCACCGCCGCACCCGAACCCCTCGGGGTCGCCACCTGGCGCGCGAACAACACCACGGCGTCACGGCCGATGCGCACCTCCGGATCGAGCTCCATCCGGTAGCTCGTGAACGGCTCCAGCCAATCACGCCAGCCCTCCAGAAACCCGTCGACGCCGCGGAACGTCGAGCTGAACCCGCCCGGTCCGGACATCACGACCTCGACGTCCGGCGTCGCGATCGCGGCGAAGCTCTCCCGGAACGCCGCGAGCCCGGCCTCGTCGCGCAGGGCGGCGACCAGGTCGCCCTCTCCGAACAGCTCCATAAGCGCAAACGGCCGCTCCTCGCCGGGCACCGCCCGAGTATTGCGTAGGCCTCAATATCCTTCCCGCGCGCAATGGCCATCGCCGCCAACCCCGAGCTGACCGACGAGCAGAAGGCGATCACGGAGATGGTCCGCCAGTTCGCGGACAACGAGATCATCCCCGTCGCCGAGGAGTTCGACCACGAGGACAAGTTCCCCGAGGCGATCGTCGAGCAGATGAAGGAGCTCGGCCTGTTCGGGGTCACGATCCCCGAGGAATACGGGGGGATGGGCCTCGACCTGACCACCTACGCGATGATCGTCGAGGAGCTCTCGCGGGGGTGGATCTCGATCTCCGGGGTGGTCAACACCCACTTCATCGGCTCCTACCTGCTGATGAAGTACGGCACCGACGAGCAGAAGGACTACTTCCTGCCGCGGATGGCGACCGGCGAGATCCGCGCCGCATTCTCGCTGTCCGAGCCCGAGGTCGGCTCCGACGTCCAGGGGATCAAGTCGACTGCCAAGCGGGTCGACGATGGCTGGGAGATCAACGGGCAGAAGATGTGGGTCACAAACGGCCTGCTGTCGGGGGTCGTGTTCGTCCTCGTCAAGACCGATCCCAAGGCCGAGCCTCGCTACAAGGGGATGACCTGCTTCATCTGCGAGAAGGAGCCGGGCGCCGACCGCGTCCCGGGTCTGACGATCCCGCCGAAGATCAAGAAGATGGGCTACAAGGGGGTCGAGTCGACGGAGCTCGCCTTCGACGGCTTCAAGGTCCCGGATGAGCGCATCCTCGGCGGCCCCGAGGGCGTCGGCCAGGGCTTCCGGCAGATGATGGACGCGCTCGAGGTCGGGCGCGTTAACGTCGCCGCCCGCGGCGTCGGCGTCGCCCAGCGCGCGCTCGAGCTGGCGCTCCGCTATAGCCAGGAGCGCAAGGCGTTCGGCCGCCCGATCGCGAACCACCAGGCGATCACCTTCAAGCTGGCCGAGATGGGAACCCGGGTCGAGGCCGCCCGGCTGCTGACGCTGAAGGCGGCGCGCCTCAAGGACGCCGGCGAGCGCTCCGACCTCGAGGCGGGGATGGCGAAGCTGTTCGCCTCCGAGGCCGCGCGGTCGAACGCCGAGGAGGCGCTTCGCATCCACGGCGGCTACGGCTACTCGAAGGAGTACGAGATCGAGCGGATCTACCGCGACGCGCCGCTGCTCCTGATCGGCGAGGGGACTTCCGAGATCCAGAAGATGGTGATCGGGCGAAAGCTCCTCGAGCGCAACAGGATCTAGTGCTCGCCGCCGCGAGTGCGGCCGCGTTTGGCGGCTGCAAGCCTTCGCCTGACTTCGTCCTCGGTCGCTCGCGTACTTTTCAAGTACGCATCGCTCCCTGCGTCCTCGTCATGCTCGGCTTTCGCTCGCCAATCCACGACCGCACCCGCAACGGAGAGCACTGATGGCTTCCGCCGCCGATCTGATCCGCGGCGCCCTCGAGCGAGTTCGATCGGAGGCGCCGGCGCTCGGGAACCTGAAGCTCGTCTTCGGCCTCGAGCTCCGCGGCCGCGGCGACATCCAGGCCTACCGAGTCGAGGTCCCGGGGCCACGGATCAGCAAGGGCTTCGGCGACGACGAGCGGGTGCACCTCTCGGTCTCCCGCGCGCACTTCAACGAGCTCGCGACGAAGGGCCATCTTCGCGAGTGGCGCCAGGCCTACGACCTCGGGCAGGTAAAGGTCGAGGGCGATCCCGAGGTGAGAAGGCTGATCGGGACCGTGATCGAGCGCCAGCTCGCCCGCGCCCGGCTGAAGCGGGCGCGCTGAGCGCCGCGGTCGCGGCGGCCGGCGTGCCCGCCCACGGAATCTTCATCACCGAGGTGGAGCCGACGACGGACGGGACCCGCCTGGCCGTCAAGGATCTCTTCGACACCGCCGGCATCCGCACCACCTACGGCTCGGCGCTCTTTCGCGACCACGTCCCGGAGCGCAGCGCCGAGGCGGTGCGCCGGCTCGAGG
>JBKPNB010000015.1:0-7528 GCA_046732395.1 Actinomycetota bacterium
CCCCGGCCCTCAGGCGCTCGAGCAGACGCGGGCCGTAGGCGGGTTCTGCGATCGATTGCGTCGCGACCGCCCCCACCCCGGCGCGTGCCCACGTGACGATCGAGCCCACCGAGAACCAGTGCGACTGGACGGCGACGCCGAGCTCGCCGGTGGCCGGGTCGCGGGCGACCATCGAGTAGGTCACGGGCCGACCTTAACGTTCGAGTGGATCGCCTCCAACCGCCAGTCGCCGTTCTCCTTGACGAGCGAGACCGCGAGCTTCTCGCCGGAGCTCGGGCCTCCACGCGGGACCGCGACGACGAGCGCGAACTTGCCCTCGGGCTGCGTGCGCTGGATCTCGACCGACTTCGCGCGGCCCCCCGAGTTGAGCGCGGCCTCGCAGCCGCCCAGCCCGCCGTAGGACTTCCGGAGGAGCCTCGCCGTGTAGAGATCGCAGCGGGGCGAGGTCAGGGCGGCGTCGACCGTGGCGGCCGGGGTGGCGGGGCTCTGCCGCCGCCGCTTCGGCGGCTTCGCGGCGTGGGTGGTCGAGCGCACCGTCGTCGTTGCCGCGGAGGTCGACGCCGTGTGGGTCGAGGCCGTTGAGCTCGTCGCGGACGCGGTGGTCGAGCGCTCGGTGGACGTGGCG
Organism: Actinomycetota bacterium; assembly: GCA_046732395.1. Lineage (GTDB taxonomy): Bacteria > Actinomycetota > Thermoleophilia > Solirubrobacterales > 70-9 > JAWVFM01. The sequence goes on from JBKPNB010000015.1 coordinate 626, forward strand.
TTGCCCGCCGACGCGGAGCTCGAGGAGGAGCTCCCGCTGGACGTCGATCCGCCGCCCCCGCAACCCGCGAGTAGCGCGGCGGCCGCGACGACGGCGATCGGAAGCTCAGGCCTCCTCATCGCCCGCGCGGAACTCGATCTCGCGAATCACCTTCGCCGGGGCGCCGGCGGCGATCACTCCGGGCGGCAGGTCGCCGGTGACCACCGAGTTGGCGCCGACCACGCAGCGCTCGCCGATCGTCACCCCGCCGGTGACGACGCAGTTGACGCCGAACCAGCAGTTCGAGCCGACCCGGACCGGGCCGCGGGGGACGAAGCCCTGCCAGGTGATCGGCTTCGTCGGATCGTCGTAGCGGTGGTCCGAATCGCCGACGAAGCAGTTGTTGGCGAGCATCACGTGGTCGCCGATCTCGATCAGCTCGAGTGCGGCAAGCATCACCCCCTGGTTGAGAAAGCAGCCGGCACCGATCCGGATCCGCGCCTCGGGCGAGAGCGTTAGCCAGCAGCCGGGCTCGAGCAGCGTCCCCTCCCCCACCTCGAGCCGCCCGTCCTCGAGCGCCTCGAGGACCTCGCCGTCGACCGGATGACGGAGGTAGGCGCCGGCCTGCGCCATCTGGCGGTCGATCCGCCAGCGCCCCAGCCGGCGCCGGTTTCGCTCGTACCACCGGCGCTTGACCCACCACGTCCGCCATTCCCGCGCCGATGCCACGCCGTCAGCCTGGCAGAACCGGGGCGGCGTAGATGATTGATTCCCAATCAGCGTGCGCCCGGGGGCGCTCCTGGTCGAGCAGATCGAGGACGCAGGGTCCGACGTGTGCTCGTGAGGACCCGAGGACGAAGATATGCGACGAGCAGGGGCGTCATCCGGGCGTGCGTGGATTGGGAATCACTCATCTAGAGTCCGCACCTATGACCGCCGACGGGAGGAGTGGCCCCGAGCCGCAGCACCCTCCGTCGAGCGCCACGTCGCGCTTACTCGGGATCGGCGCCCGTGGGGCGGGACGGGTGGCGAGCGCGACGGGCGTCGACCGGGCGCTCGAGGACGCGCTCGAGGAGGCGGTCGTCCGCGCCATGCGAAGCCCCGCCGTCGAGCGGGCCGTCGTCCGGGTGATCGAGCAAAACGCCGTCCAGGAGGCCTTCGAGCGCACGCTCACCAGCGACGAGGTCGCCGACGCGGTCGTCCGAGCGCTCGACAGCGAGCTCGCCGACCGGATCTGGCTCGAGCTCCTTGCGAGCCCGAAGGCGCAGATGCTCGTCGAGCGGATCGCGGAGGCGCCCGAGGTGCGGGCCGCCATCGCCCAGCAGGGCGTCGGCCTGATCACCGACGTGGGTCATCGCCTGACCGCGATCACCGAGTCGCTCGACGACCTCGCGGAGCGTGTGGCGCATGCGCTCATTCGACGGCCGAACGTCGAGGAGACCGACCAGGTCGGCCTGATCACCCGAGGCCTCGCCTTCGGGCTCGACGTCGCGATCATCGCCCTCGTGCTCTCGATCGCCTCCAACCTCTTGCGCAGCTTCCTTCCGGCCTCGCTGCACAGCGGCTGGACCTGGCAGGCGATCGTTGTCGGCGTCGTGCTGGGCGGCGCGTCGTTCGTCCTGTTCTGGGGCCTGGTCGGGCAGACGCCGGGGATGCGCCTGCTCAGCATCCACCTCGAGGTCGCCGGCTCGCGCGAGCTCGGGACGTGGCGGGCCCTGAAACGCCTCGTCGGCGTGGGCCTCTCATTGATCCCGTTCGGGCTCGGCGTCCTCGCGATCCTCGTCTCGCCGACGCGGCGGGGATGGCACGACCACATCGCCGGAACCGAGGTGGCTTACGACAGGCGTGGCCGCGAGGCCCCTTGGGCGCACCTCGACCGCGGCGCAACCTCAGCAGCCGGGCAGAAGGTCGGGATCGACAACTAGAGGGTTGATGTGGGTTAGGCGCGTACGCGGGGGCGCGCCAGGCCGAGCTGGGCGGTGCCCGGGGCCGAAGCCAATAGCCCAAGCGCTATTGGCGAGGCCGCGGGTGCCGAGCCAGCGACGGCATGGCGCGTCATCCGCGTGCGTGAATAACCCACATCAGCCCTCTAGGCCCGCCTGGTCAGGCCGCGACCGGCTCGGCCGGGCGCGGCCTCGCCGTCCGCTTGACGCGGGGCTCGACGAGATCGGCGAGAAAGGCGCCGGTGTAGGAGGCGGGCTCGGCGGCCACCTCCTCCGGCGTCCCGGTCGCGACAAGCTCGCCGCCGGCCTCGCCGCCTTCCGGGCCGAGGTCGATCAAATGGTCAGCCGACTTGATGACGTCGAGGTTGTGCTCGATGACCACCACCGTGTTGCCGGCGTCCACCAGCCGGGCGAGGACGTCGAGGAGTCGCTCGACGTCGGCGAAGTGGAGGCCGGTGGTCGGCTCGTCGAGGATGTAGACGGTGTCGCCGGTGGCCACCTTCGACAGCTCGGTGGCCAGCTTCACGCGCTGCGCCTCGCCGCCCGACAGCGTCGTTGCCGGCTGGCCGAGGCGGATGTAGCCGAGCCCGACGTCGTCGAGGGTCCGCAGCCGGCGGTGGATCTTCGGGATGTTGCGGAAGAACTCGCAGGCCTCGGACACCGACATCTCGAGGACGTCGGCGATCGAGCGGCCCTTGAAACGGACCTCGAGCGTCTCGCGGTTGTAGCGGCGCCCGTGGCATTGCTCGCAGGGGACGTAGACGTCGGGGAGGAAGTGCATCTCGATCTTGATCTGGCCGTCGCCGCGGCAGACCTCGCAGCGCCCGCCCCTGACGTTGAAGCTGAACCGGCCCGGCCGGTAGCCGCGGGCGCGCGCCTCGCGGGTCTGCGAGAAGAGCGCCCTGATGTGGTCGAAGACGCCGGTGTAGGTGGCCGGGTTCGAGCGCGGCGTCCGCCCGATCGGCGACTGGTCGATGTTGATGATCTTGTCGACCTGGTCGAGCCCGACGACGCGGTCGTGGGCGCCGGGGCGGAGCCGGGCCCGGTGCAGCCGGTTGGCGAGCGAGCGGTAGAGGATCTCGTTGACCAGCGTCGACTTCCCCGACCCCGAGACGCCCGTGACGCAGGTGAACACCCCGAGCGGGAAGGCGACGTCGATCCCCTTCAGGTTGTGCTGACGGGCGCCGCGGACGACGAGCTCGCCGCGGCGGCGGCGGCGCTCGGTCGGGAGCGGGATTCGGCGGGTACCGCTCAGGTACTGGCCGGTGAGCGAGGCCGAGTCGGCCTCGATCTCGGCCGGCGGCCCCTCGGAGATCACCCGGCCACCGTGCTCGCCGGCGCCCGGACCGAGGTCGACGACGTGGTCGGCGGCCCGGATCGTCCCCTCGTCGTGCTCGACGACGATCACCGTGTTGCCGAGGTCGCGGAGGCGCTCCAGGGTGGAGATCAGCTTCCGGTTATCGCGCTGGTGGAGGCCGATCGAGGGCTCATCGAGGATGTAGAGGACCCCGACCAGGCTCGATCCGATCTGGGTCGCGAGCCGGATCCGCTGCGCCTCGCCACCCGACAGCGTCGCCGCCGCGCGCTCGAGCGAGAGGTAGCCGATCCCGACCGCGTCGAGGAACCGCAGCCGCTCGGCGATCTCACGGACCACGAGCCGGGCGATCGCCCGCTCGGTCTCCGTCAGTTCGAGCGCCTCGATCCAGTCGAGCGCGGCGGTCGCCGAAAGCCTCGTGTACTCGTAGATGTTGAGGCCGCCGACGCGGACGGCGAGGCTCTCCGGTCGGAGCCGGGCACCGCCGCAGGCGGGGCATGGCTGGAGCGCCATCAGCGCCTCGATCCGCTCGCGGGTGTGCTCGGAGTCGGTGTTCTCGTAGCGGCGCTGGAGGCTGGCCAGCATGCCGTCGAAGCTGACGGTGTAGACGCGGCGGCGTCCGAACCGGTTCCGATAGGAGACGGTGTGGCGCTGGCTGCCGGTGCCGAACAGGAGGAGGTCGCGATCGCGCTTGCGGAGGCGGCGGAACGGGAGGTCGAGATCGATCCCATTCGCCTCGGCGACGGCCTCGAGCAGCCGCCGGTGGTACATCGACGCCGCCTTGGTGAACGGCTCGAGCGCTCCCTCGGAGATCGAGAGGGTCGGGTCGGGGACGATCAGCTCGGGGTCGATCACCCGCTGGAAGCCGAGCCCGTGGCAGCGCTCGCAGGCGCCGTGGGGGGAGTTGAACGAAAAGATCCGCGGCTCGAGCTCGGGCATCGACGCGCCGCAGTTGAGGCACGCGAACTTCTCGCTGAAGACCAGCACCTCACCGCGCTTGCCGGCGCTCGGACCGCTGAGGACCCTCGAGCCCGCGGCCCCGTCGCCGTTGGTGACCCTCTCACCCGCCCCCGCGCCGTCGACGAGCTCCACCTCGACGATGCCGCCGGCGAGCTGGGAGGCGGCCTCGAGCGACTCGGCGAGGCGCTTGCGGACGCCCTCCTTCATCACCAGCCGGTCGACGACGACCGAGATGTCGTGCTTGAACTTCTTGTCGAGAGCGATCTCCTCGTCGAGGCGACGAAGCTCGCCGTCGACCACCGCCCGCGCGTAGCCCTGGGTTCGCATCTCCTCGAGCATCCGCCCGTACTCGCCCTTGCGCCCGCGGACGACCGGCGCCAGGACCATGAACCGGGCTCCCGCCTCGAGCGTCATCACCCGGTCGGTGATCTGCTCGAGCGACTGCCCCTGGATCGGCTCGCCGCAGTTTGCGCAGAAGGGCTTACCGATCCGCGCCCACAGCAGCCGCAGGTAGTCGTAGATCTCCGTCACCGTGCCGACCGTCGAGCGCGGGTTACGCGAGGTCGTCTTCTGATCGATCGAGATCGCCGGCGAGAGCCCCTCGATCGAATCGACGTCGGGCTTCTCCATCTGCCCCAGGAACTGGCGCGCGTACGCCGACAGCGACTCGACGTAGCGGCGCTGACCCTCGGCGTAGATGGTGTCGAAGGCGAGGCTCGACTTCCCCGAGCCCGAGAGCCCGGTGATCACGAGCAGCGAGTCGCGCGGGAGCTCGAGATCGATGCCCTTGAGGTTGTGCGCGCGGGCGCCGGAGATGACGAGGCGGTCGGAGGCGGGCATTCCGAACGATTGTAGGAGTCGAACAGGCGTTCCTTTTGCGACTCTAGGCGGGCTCCGAGGCGGGCCGCAGCAACGGCCTCGACCGGTAGGCGACCGCCGCGGCGATGGCCACGGCCGCGAGCGCGGCGGCGAGGCCGCGGTGGGGGTGATCGCCGGCCACGAGCAGGCCACCGATCGCGTTGCCGGCGGCAAGCCCGCCGACGATCGCGGAGTTCATCCACGTCGCCGCCTCGGTGCCGGTGCCGGGCGGGGCGACGTCGTCGATCAGCGCCCACAACACCGCCCCGGTGGGGGCGAACGCGAACCCGCTCAGCGCCACCAGCGGGATCGCGTTCAGCTTCGAGCTCGCGAGCAGGAGCGCCGCGAAGCCGAGGACCAGGACCGCGAACAGGCGCGAGTAGCGGTCGGCCGCGTCGGAGGCGTGATCCCGCGATCCGTACCAGAGGCCCCCGACCATGCTCGCCGCCCCCTGGACCGAGATCAAAACGCCGGCGAAGGCCGGGGCTCCAAAGCCGGTCGCGAGCGCCGTCAGCGAGATCTCCATCGCCCCGATCGCGACCCCCAGCGCCAACTCGACCGCTACCAGGGCGACGACGCCGGGCGAGCGCAGGGGCCCGGCGGGCCCGGCCCCCCGCGGCTCCCCGCGCCAGGAGCGCGATGCCCGCGACAGCGCGAACACCAGCGTCCCGACCGCCGCGAACGCTGCGTTGGCGATCACCGCCATCCCCGGTGAGTCGAGGGCGACGAGCGCGGCCGTGGCCAACGGGCCGACTATGAACGCGACCTCGAGCAGGGCGGCGTCCAGCGCGAACGCGCTCTGGCGCAGTGGCACCTCGTCGATCAGCGTCGACCACAGCATCCGCATACAGGGGGCGAGTGCGGGCACCGAGGCGCCGCAGGCGGCGCCGATCGCCGCCAGGATGACGGGGGCGGCGCCGGCGCGGGCGGCGAGGACCAGCGCGATCAACGAGATCGGGTTGGCGACCGCTGCCGCCGCGAGGACCCGCGTCTGGCCGAGGCGGTCGATCAACCGCCCCTGCACCGGCCGAGCCACCGCGCCCGCCACCGCGAACGCCGCCTCGACCAGCCCGGCGATCGCGAACGAGCCGGTCTCGCCGCGCACGAGGAGAATCGTCGCCAGCGACACGCCGGCGATCGGCAGCCGACCGATCGTCTCGCCGACGAGCGGGGCGCGGAGGGCCCGGATCGCGAGCAGGCGTTTGTACGGCGTAGGAATCACCCTCACCTTTTACGCGGAGCTGGTTGCCGCGCGCAGCGCCGGCAGCCCGAACGCTGCCGCCGCCGCGCCGGCGGCCGTGCCGGCGACCGAGAGCAGCAGGCCGGTCGTGACGTGGCCGCCGTTGACCACGGCGCCGCCGACCGCCGAGCCGACCCCGGCGCCGGCGACGGTCGCGGTGATCACCCAGCCGAACGCCTCGGTCGAGCTGCCTGACGGGGCGACGCGGTCGATGAGGACGTACTCGATCGCGGTGGCGGGGGCCAGGGTGAACCCGGCGAGGACGATCAAAACCCCCATCGCGGCGATCGACGAGGCGAGCAGGAGCGGCACGAACCCGGCCGCGAGCAGGGCCAGGGCGACGACGTAGCGGCGCTCGACGGGACCGGCCCAATCGCGCGAGCCGTACCAGAGGCCACCGATCATGCTGGCCGCCGCCTGGATCGAGATCAGCGGTCCCACCGCCTCGGTCGACCCGTGCTTCGCGCCGAACGCCGTGAGCGCGATCGCGAGCGCCCCGTTCGCGAAGCCGAGCCCGAGCGACGAGGCAGCGAGGACGCGGATTCCCATCGAGCGGAGCGGACCCGCCCAGTGCCTCGGCCCGGCCTTGCCGCGCCACGCCCGCGACG
>JBKPNB010000016.1:0-6744 GCA_046732395.1 Actinomycetota bacterium
GCCCTCGACCGCGCCACCGCCGGCGTCGCGGCCCCGCTGCCCCCCGGAGGGCGGCCATGGGACCGCCTCGCCCGCGGCCCACGCCGGCGGGCGCCCGCCGGGGACCTTGTCGATGAAGATCAGGCCGAGCCAGCCGAGCCAGAGCGCGATCAGCGCCGGCGCGAACGGAAGCAGCACCACTGAGACGCCGAGCGCCATGCCGAGCGTCCCGAAGAAGCGGGTCAGGAGCCCGACGCGGTAGGACTGGAGCGCGGTGTAGACGACCGCGAAGATCATCGCCAGGGCGGCCGGGAAGATCAGGTCCGAGGCGAGCTTCACGGTCGAGTTGTCGTCGGCGATATGGGTGGCGAGGGCATCGCCGACCTTGCCGCCGGTATCGATCGAGGTGTCGACCCCGGTGGTGCCGATCTTCGAGTTGTCGCTCACCGAGGAGTCGACCGAGGCCGTGCCCGAATCGCTGCTCCCGATCAGCGCCTTCTCCTGGTCCTGCGGGTAGCTGACCGAGTAGAAGCTCCCGTCGTTGTTCTCGACCTCGACGTTGTTGTCGTCGGTGTAGACGTTGACCTTCGAGATCTGCGAGGACTTCGAGTTCAGGTCCGCCTCGAGGCGGCTCAGCGGCGCGGTCTGTTCGCTCGAGCGCTGGGCGACGTAGTCCGCCGACGCCGTCTTCAGGCCGAACCCGTTGATCACCCCCTGGATTCCGATCAGCAGCGGGCCGAGCACGCAGAGGACGATCAGCGCCGGCTGCATCCGCGGGTTGCGGGCGCGGGCGGCGAAGAACAGATACGCGAGGGGCAGGGCGAAGATCGCAAACCCGGCGCCGCTCAGGATCGAGGAGAAGATGAGCGCGCCCGGGTGGTCGTTGAACGAGGCGAGCTGGGCGCCGGAGTTGCCCGAGGTCGAGATCCCGGAACGGGAGACGAGCGAGGCGACGAGGAGGACGACGGCGGCGAACGCCGCGATCGCGGCCGGCACCGCCCAGCGGCGCTCGCGTTCGATGATCGCCTCGCGGCTCATGACCGGGGCCCGCTTCGCCTACGCCTCGGGTTGCCTCGTCGGCTCGCGGCGCGGGTGGGGCCGAATCGCCCCCAGCTCAAGCCTCTCGCCGGGGCGGATGGCGTAATAGTCGTCGCTGTTCGGGCCGACGATCCGCGAGACGCGGTCGCCGACGAGGAGGAGCAGGTCGAGGAACGGCGCGCCGACGCGAAGGAGCGCCTCGACCCGGTCGCTGCGGCGCTGCTGCTGGGGGGTGTTCGGCATCAGCGGCCCACGGCTCAGCCGCGCTCGTGGAAGAAGAATCCGGGGAGGGCGCCCTCGATGACCTCCTGCGTCATCCGCTGCGCGACCTCGAGGTTGCCGGTGCGAACGGCGATGTCGTCGAGGGTCACGATACCCACCAGCGAGCCCTCGTCGACGATCGGCAGGCGGCGGACGCGGTGCTGGACCATCAGCGCGGCCGCCTCGTCGAGGTCCATGTGCGGCTCGCCGCAGACCAGCGGACGGGAGACGTGATTGCGGATCGGCTCGGAGCGCGGGCGATCCTCGGCCAGGACGCGCACCGCGAGGTCGCGATCGGTGACCATCGCCACCGGGCCACCCTCGGGATCGCAGACGATGATCGAGCCCACCCTCCGATCGCGCATCAGCTGCGCGACGTGGAGGACGTCGTCGTCGAGGCGGGCGGTCACCACCCCCGGGGTCATCAGCTCGTGGAGGTGCACGGGGCGCAAACCGTAGCCGACCCGCTAGAGGGCGGCGCGCCTGACGCGATCGGCGATCGGCAGGACGAGCGCCCGCGGAACGTGCTGGCCGCCGACCGCGCCGGCCCGGTTCACGAGTCCGGGGATCACGACGCGCTTGTTCCTCGCGAGTCCCTCGACGGCGTCGCGGGCGACCGGCCCGGCGGCGGTCCAGAACGGCCGCGGGAGCTGGCCCGCCTGGCGGCCGACGCCGGCGACCGTCGCGAACTCGGTCCGCACCGGTCCCGGGCAGAGCGCGGTGACGGCGACGCCCGAGCCGCGGAGCTCGGCGTGGGTGGCCTCGGTGAGGCTGAGGACGAACGCCTTGGTCGCCGCGTAGCACGCCGTGCCGGGCAGCGGCTGGAACGCCGCCGTCGAGGCGACGTTGAGGATCGCGCCGCGGCCCCGGGCGGCCATCGCGGGCGCGAAGCGAGCCTGAAGGTCGAGCAGCGCCTCGCAGTTGACGCGCACCATCTCGACGAGGCGTTCGCGCTCGAGCTCGTGGCCGGCGCCGTAAGCGCCGAAGCCGGCATTGTTGACGAGGATCTCGACGTCGAGGCCGAGTTCGTCGAGGCGCGAGACGAGGAGGTCGCGCTCGGCAGCGGCGGCGAGGTCGGCGGCGACGATCTCGGTGCGAACGCCGCGCTCGCGGTCGATCTCGGCGGCGAGCTCTCGAAGCCGGTCCTCGCGGCGGGCGACGAGGACGACGCCGTGCCCCCGCGCCGCGAGCTCCCGGCCGATCGCGGCTCCGATCCCCGACGAGGCGCCGGTGACGAGCGCGATCCCCGACTCCGAAGGCGCTGGCAGCGGCACGCGCCGGAGGCTATCCCAGGATCTCTAACATCGTCTGCGTGGAAGGAAGTGAAGGCTTCAACCTCTTCGGCGACCCCGACGAGCTGCGCGAGCGCCTCGGCGAGCTGGCCGAGCAGATGCAGGGCGCGCAGAAGGTCGCCTGGGCCGACAACGCGATCAAGCTCGCCGTCGACATGACGGTCGCCGCGATCAAGCGGCTCGACCTGTCGGGATCGAGCGACGAGCAGGCGGTCCAGGTCCGCGACGCGATCCGGATCGTCTTCCCCGAGGCGGTGACCCTGGTCCGCGAGGCCCGCGAGGGCCTCTCCTAGAGGCTCGCCGAATTCGGCGCGAATCGCGCGCATCCCGCGCGTCGGCGGGCCGTAGCTTCGCGGCGTGCGCGCTTCAGCCCTCCGCGGAAACCGCGGCGCGGCGACCGTCGAGCAGGTCGGTCTCGTCATCCTCGTCGCCGCGCTGATGGCGGCCCTGATCGCCGCGATCGCGGCGGCGCCGCCGACCGACGAGGCGCACGAGTTTGGCCTCGCGCTCGCGCGGAAGCTCCGTTGCGGCCCGACCGCCCCGGGGCCGTGCTGGCAGGATCCGCTCACCGTCGCCTACGGCCGCCCCCTCGCCGGGGCCGTTCGGGCCCTGGCGCCGACCCCGCGGGGAGCGCCAGCGGCCAACGGCACCCCGCTGATGCCGGTCGACTTCCGCTATTGCCGCAGCGAGAGCTGTGCGATCCCGGGGCCGAGGCCCGGCCTCACGGCCTCCAACCGCCGGGTCACCGATTTCGTCTCGCTCGTCGACCACCGTCGAAGCGGCGGCCCGGTGGCGATCACCTACTGGCTCTACCGGCCGTCCCTCGGTTGGTCGAGAGTGCGTCGCGAGGCGAGCTCGGACGAGGTTGCCGCGCTCGCCTCGACCCCGCTCCTCGACGATGCGGTGCCAACGCTGGTCGCGCTCGAGACGATGCCGGGGCGCGATTCGTACAGCTTCCGCCGCGGCGAGGAGCCGCCCTGGCTGGGCCACATCCGCAGCCGCTACCCGGCTTAAGGGCTGTCTCTGAGCTTCACCAGCGCGCGTCGTGGTACTCCATGACGCCGAGTCCGTGGTCGAGCTCGAGGCCCCCGGGCAGGGCCCCCGCGAAGCGGCCGAACGGCTGGCGGTAGCGGGAGCGGAGGACGAGCCGATTCTCGTCGCGCCTTCGCTCCGCCTCGGCGGCGAAGTCGAGCCGCGCGCCGTCGGCGAAGTCGATACCGGCGAGCCCCGCGAAGGCGACCGGGGCGGGCTCGAACGGCTCGCCGTCGAGCCAGATCGCCCGCTCCGAGCCGGTCGGCGGATCATTTACGCCCTCGACCAGGTTCCAGGCCACCCGGCGGCCATCGCGGACGGCACCGACACCGGCCGACCAGCTCCAGACGGTGTGGCGGGGATGGTAGCCGCTGGTCTCATCGGTGACGCCGTGCCCCTCGAGCCGGATCCGGCGCCCGCCGAGGTCGAGGTCGACCTCGACTGGCATCCCGGCCGCCTTGCGGGTCCAGACCGGAAGGCCCTCGGCGGTCGGGACGGTGACCTCGATCGCCCGAACGGCTCCGATTCGCAGCTCCCCCCGAGCGACCGGCGAGGCGATCCGGACCAGTCCGCGATCGACCAAGACCTCCGCGCGCCGTCCGGGGAGGCGCGCCCGCGTCCGCTCTCGAAGCTCGCCCGAGCGGCGGTCGAGGGCCGCCCAGAAGGTCTGGCCCAGCGGCCCGACCTGGACCCGGGCCGCGCAGACCATCAGCTCCTCGGCGAACGCGGCGACGTAGACCCAGCGTTTCCGCCAGCGCCCGCGCCGGCGGACCGCGAGTCGCATCAGCTCACTCGATCTTCGCCAGCAGGTCGCCGGCGGCGACCGAGCCGCCCTCGGCGATCGGCAGCGCCGTCAGCTTGCCGGCGCGGTGGGCGGTGATCTCGTTCTCCATCTTCATCGCCTCGATCACGCAGATCAATGCCCCCTCCTCGACCTCATCGCCCTCGGCGACGGCGAGCCGCAGGACCGTCCCCTGGAGGGGCGAGACGAGCGCCTCGCCGGCCGCCGAGGTGGCCGCTCCCGGATCGCGCCGCTCGCGCCGCGGCGGGCGCCGAGCGGCGGCGGTCGGGTTGCCGGGCGGTGCCGCGGCGCCGATCACCTTGACCGCGTGCAGGCGGCCGTCGACCTCGACCTTGTAGGTGCGCTCCTCCAATTCCCCGGAGCCGTCGTCGCCCTCGCCGGCCGCGGCTGCCGGCGCCGGCTCCGGCGCGAGGGACTCGAGCCAGTCGCGATCGCCGATCAGGTCGCGGCAGGTCTCGGCGTTCCGCCATTGCTCGCTGGCGAGGATCGCGCGGTGGAACGGGATCAGCGTCACCAGCGGGTCGATCCGGTACTCGCCGAGCGCCCGCAGCATCCGGGCGGTGGCCTTCTCGCGGTCCTCGTCCCAGGCGATCAGCTTGGCGACCATCGGGTCATACAGCGGCGTCACCTCCGACCCCGCCTCGAGCCCGGAGTCGACCCGGATCCCGGGACCGGCCGGCTCGACGTAGCTGGAGATCCGGCCCGGCGCCGGGGCGAAGTTCTTGTGGGCGGCCTCGGCGTTGATCCGGCACTCGATCGCGTGCCCCCGCCACTCGACGTCGTCCTGGGCGATCGAGAGCGGCTCCCCGGCCGCGATCCGGACCTGCTCGCGGACGATGTCGATGCCGGTCACCATCTCGGTCACGCAGTGCTCGACCTGGACCCGGGTGTTCATCTCGAGGAAGAAATAGTCCTCGCCGACCTGCATCCCCTCCACCGTCCCGGCGCTCCGGTAGTCGACGGCGGCGGCGACGTCGGTGGCGATCCCGCCGATCCGCTCGCGCATCTCGGCGTCGACGTGCGGCGCCGGCGCCTCCTCGATCAGCTTCTGGTGACGGCGCTGAATCGAGCAGTCGCGCTCGCCGAGGTGGACCACGTTGCCGTGCGAGTCGGCGAGCACCTGGACCTCGACGTGGCGCGGGTCGTCGAGGTAGCGCTCGAGGTAGACGCGCGGGTCGGAGAAGAACTTCTCGCCCTCGCGGGCGGCGCCCTCGAAGGCGTCGGCGAGCTCGTCCTCGGACGCCGCGACCCGGAACCCCTTGCCGCCGCCGCCGCCCGCGGCCTTGGCGGCCACCGGGTAGCCGATCTCGCCCGCGGTCCTCCGCGCCGCCTCGACGTCCTCGGACGGCTCGGTGGCGCCGGGGACGATCGGGACGCCGGCCTCCTGCATGATCTCCCGCGCCCGGGTCTTCGAGCCCATCGCCTCGATCGCGCTCGCCGGCGGGCCGATGAAGACGACGCTGGCCTCCTCGCAGGCACGCGCGAAGTCCGCGTTCTCGGCCAGGAACCCGTACCCGGGGTGGATCGCCTCGGCGCCGGCCTTCTGCGCCGCCTCGGCGATCTTCGCGATCGCAAGATAGCTCTCCGACGGCGTCGGCGGGCCGAGCAGGTGCGCCTCGTCCGCGTAGCGGACGTGGGGCGCGTCGCGGTCGGCCTCCGAGTAGACGGCGACGGAGCCGATCCCCATCTCGCGCAGGGTCCGCATCACCCTGATCGCGATCTCGCCGCGGTTCGCGACCAGGACCTTCTCGAACATGGCGCGGGAGTCTATTTGGGGGGTCCGGGGAGACCCCCGCGCGGAGGCGTTACGGGTTGACGGCCTTCCTCGCCTTGTCGGCCGCCTTGCCCACCTTCTTCTTCGCCTCGCCGCTCGCCCGGTCGACCTTGCCCTCGTTCTTCAGGCTGCGATCGCCGGTCAGCGCGCCGGTGGCCTCCTTGGTGCGTCCCTTCGCCTTGTCTGCCTCACCGCTCATCTTCACCTCCTACTGGACGGGATAGGCATTCCCCGACTCGGCGCACCGCTAACCCCGCTGGCGTTGGCGCCGAAGGCGGCGTCGAGGCTTGCCGCCTCACCGCGGCCGCTCGAAGATTCGTTCGGGGCACTCGTTGCCGGAGCCGGGCGGGCTCGGCTACCGCGCGCTGCGCGCGATCCTGATCGAGGTGGCGCGGCGCGGTCGGCTGATCGGCTTCGACGTCGTCGAGCTGAACCCGGCACTCGACCCCTCCGGGCGAGCGCACGTCTGGCGGCCTGGACCGCGATCCACCTCTCGCCGCCTCCAAACGCGCTAGGCGGCCCGGAGCCGCGAGCCGGCGCGCTCGCCGATCCAGATCACCTGGTCG